>DESD01000038.1:58731-61369 GCA_002361935.1 Ruminococcaceae bacterium UBA3323
CCTAAATCAATACCGATAATTTTTCCCATTGTAATTTCCTCCTAATTTAATTTGCTGATTTGACCATAGCCGGTCGTATTATTTTATCGTTTATTTTGTATCCCTTCTGGAATACATCAACGATTTCTCCATTTTTATAATTTTCATCTTCAATGTGCATAACCGCATTGTGAAGATTCGGGTTAAATTCCTCTCCGGGTGCCCCGAAGATTTCAACTCCCAATTTTCCAAGTGTGTCTACAAGGCTGTTGAAGGTTATTTCAACGCCCTTTTTCAGGCTGTCATAATCCTCGCTTTCGCTTGCTAATGCTCTTTCAAGATTATCTATCACAGGCAAAAGCTCCTTGATGGTTTCTGATTTTGCAAACACATAAGCATCCTGCTTTTCCTTTTCGCTTCGCTTTCTGAAATTTGCGTATTCAGCCGTAATCCTTAAAAGCCGGTCCTTGGTATCGGCAAGCTCCTTTTCTGCGGCGCTTTCTTCTGCCGCTTCCTCGGATTTTTCCTCTTTGACTGTTTCTTCCTGAACGGTTTCTTCAGCCTCAAGCTTTTCTTTTTTACTCAAATGTTACGCCTCCCTTTTGGAGAAATTCTTTCACTGTTTTCATTATATATTCAACTCTCGGAAGAATAGAGGAATAATCTATTCTTGTTGAGCCTATAATGCCTAATACAGCCGTCTGGCTGTTGTTGTAATTAAACTTGGCAAGTGCCGTTGTGGTGTTTTTTAATTCATAATGGTAGTTTTCATCGCCGATTAAAAGCTCTGTTTCCTTGCCGGATTTTGAATAATCCTCCATAAGCTGCTTTAAATGCTCTTTAGCGGCAAGAAAGGATAAAAGTCTGTAAACTCCGTTTCCGAGCTCCTCGTGTGAAAACAAATTTGTTTCTCCCTCAATAAATACGGTGCTTTCCGAAGCCTCCCTGCAAAGCGAGCAAAGGCTTGTTAAGGCCGGAAGCATATCAAATGCTTTTGTACCTAAAACGGGAACGGTGCTTTGTATAAGCCCTATATTAACCTCTGTAAGCGGAGTGCCGACAAAGTATTCCGACATAATATAATAGAAAAGAGATTTGAATTCATCATCAATAGGGCAATCCAACCTGCAAACTGAGGATTTGATTTTTCCGCCTACCGTAAGCATAACAAGCATTGCCTTGCTGTTGCCTGCAGGAATCAAATCAACGCCCTGAATACTGTCGTATTCATCTTTTATTGTATTGCAGAATGCAGCGCAGTGCGTTATTTCCGCAAGCAGAGTGGCTGCATCGTGCAGCAGCCTTTCAGGATCGCCGGCATTAACCGAAAGCCTTTCTGTAATAAATGCTTTTTCGTAATCGGTTAATTCCTTTGGAACCAAAAGATTGTTTACATAGTATCGGTAAGAGGCTTTGCTGGGGATTCTTCCTCCGCTTGTGTGCATTTGTTCTAAAAAGCCAAGTTCTGACAGATAGGCCATTTCGTTTCTTATGGTTGCACTTGAAATTCGGTAGGGAAGCAAACTTGCAAGCGTTTTTGAACCGATTGGCTCGCCTGTTTTTATATAGCTGTCAATAATTATATTAAGTATTGCAGCCCGCCTTTCTCCTATCAAGTTCCCACCACCTTATTCTGCGAGTTAGCACTCTAACTGCTTGAGTGCTAACTACTGTAATTATATTATATCCATTCATTCGTTTTGTCAACACTTTTTTGTAAAAATTTCTAAAAATTAGCACTTTGTTAACAAATGTGCTATCTGCAAAAAAAGAGTATATGAAATAAATCATATACTCTTAATAAAATATATTTAATTTTTGGTTTAGCCAACTAAGCTTGTCAGCATAGGGCTGTTCATAATAAGAACCGGCTTGCTTTCAAGCATTAATTCCGTTTTTGCAAAAGGATTGCACGGAATTTCAGCGAATTCGGATATCTCCTGTGTATAGCTGTAAACAGGTTCTTCAACAAATACGGAATCAGAAGCGTAAATATAGCCGTAAAAGGTTTGGCGGTATTTGCTGGTGGGGCTGCTATAGGTGTTTGTATTAAAGTATTTTCCGCGCCAATGCGATTCGGATATTGTAACGGTATCTCCGTCGATTGCTTCAACAACGGCAACATGACCGCTCCAGCAGGCAATAGCTCCAAGCTTTGGTTCACTGCCATATTCATAATAGTCATTTCTTTTGTTGCTGAACCACCAGCTGCCTGCGTTCCCGGATTTGATAAGAGGGGCTTCGCCTGTTATCTCATAAATTCTTCCGTAGGCATAAGCTGTGCAGTTCGGCATTCCATAGCCCTGCTTCGAATAAATGTTAAGGCTTCTATTGTAATACGGATTGCTGCTTGCAGGTGCCGATAATCTTGGTTCAAAATCATTTTCACCGGCAAAAGCTGCTGTTGGGAATAATGTCAGTATCATTATAATGGTAATAATGCCAAGGATTATTCTCTTTAAATATTTATTCATAAAAACTTCCTCTCAATTTGATTGGCACTGCCGTTCTCTTTGGGATGGTTTAGATTGTAACATAATTGTAATCTTTTAATCTATGTGAAATATAGCTAAGGCTTTTGTAACTATTTTGTAATTAATAGACAAAGTAAACAAAATGTTAGGCTTTTGCTTGACAAACGTTTTTACAAAAAAATAAA
>DESD01000007.1:0-233 GCA_002361935.1 Ruminococcaceae bacterium UBA3323
TCTTTTCTTTTTTCTCCATATTATCCCCATCTTATATTATACAATTATTATAGAAGATTACAATAATAAAATTTCTTAAAATTTGTTATTATGCAAAAGCAAAAATTCTATATCACAAACAAAGATAACCGATGCCTTGAATTTTATTGGCTGCCTTTTATATTGTTCGTCCTCATATTATGAGGTAGGGGTGGTTTAGAAGTTAAGCCGTCTTGAACTTGTTTTCTGTAAAC
>DESD01000007.1:468-17090 GCA_002361935.1 Ruminococcaceae bacterium UBA3323
GTCTTGAACTTGTTTTCTGTAAACTCTGCAAGTCTTTGACGGTTCTGTTCAAACACTTCGTCAACCATATGTGTGTAGATCTTTGCCGTTATAGATATGCCTTTACGCTTGAAGTTATTTAAAAAATAACACAGCCTGCAGATTTAGTTCTGCAAGCTGTGTAACTAAAATTATATTTTTAATACTTTTATAAGCTGATTTTTTTCCATATTGATTTCAATCAGCTCCTGATTGAAAATTTTTGAAGGATTATTTGACAGAATACATTTATCGTATGGATTTTTCAAAATGGCTTTTCCGCCGTTTTTGCTGAAAATTTCGATATCCTTAACCTCTCCGTTTTCAAACTTGGCAGATATTAAAAATGCTCCGTCAGCACAAAGATTTTTAAAATGACACGAGATGGTTTTGTCCCAGTTGGGAAATATTCTGATAATACCGTCATAGCTTTGCAGAGCCATTTCATTAAGGGTTGCAGCGGTAAGACTGCAGTTTTCAAGACAGCCTCCTCCGTGCAGCATTAATCAATTAGGCTGCTGAAATTTCTCGTAATTTTACTTCAGATTTTTTATAATTAAGCGTGGATCAATTCCCAGTCTGACAGCACAGGGGAATATGGAATTTGTGGCATTATCGTCAAACCATCTGTCATTAACGGAAAAGGTGTTTTGTGCAGTTTTAAGGATTTCAGCATCAGTGTTTAAATCAGCCTGGCTGATAGGGTAAATATGCTGAAGACAAAGGAAATTGCTGTTGTGCCATGAAATGCCCTTTTCAGTATAACGGAAAGCTTTTTTGAATTTTTTCCGAAATGTAGGATAATTACTGATGTTATCCAGAATGTGCTGCCATTTTTTACGTTTGCCGGTATCTGTTTCAAGTGCTTTTGAGATATCAAGCAGTGTACTGAACACCATTCGCACAAGGCCTAAAGAAAGCAGATTGTTTTTGGCATGAATATGCTTTCTGTATGTAAACGGTTTGAAATTGTCAAGATAATACGGAACTTCGTGTATTGCATCATCATATATAACGTATCTTCCGTTTTCAAAAATTAGAAAATCCTCCCAGAATTCACCCACGGCTTTGAGATAAGGATAAATATGTTTTTCTGCAAAAACAGTATCTCTTGTGCTGTTCCATCTCATCACCATTATCACAGCAACATAAGCCGCATTGCTTTTTTGCCCTAAAAACATTTTTTCATATTCATCGGGATTATCCCTGTATTCTGAAAACAATCCTTTTGGAAGCAATCCTACAGGATAAAATATACCATTGCAGTTCAAATACTTTTTTGCATATTCTCTGCCTTTGGGCATAAAATCCTCCAGCGGAGCAAAATAACAGTCAGTAAGTTCTGCATGATTTGATGAAAAAACTGCATAAAACGGAGCTTCATAATTGTAATTCAAATGATAGTCGCCATGCCAGCGCTCAGTTTCGGTTGTTATAAAATTCCCGTAAATACCCGGTGGAAAATAAATATTTCGTGCACTCATTGCAAGATGGTACTGACAGGCATACCAATTAAGTTCCAATTGTTCATCCTCTATGCTGAATGCGGATTTTGAATAAAAATCCTTCCACCAGCTGTAATGTTTAGCCTTTTGACATTGATACTTTTCTTCATTAAATTCAGAAAGGCGCAGCAAAACATCCTTTTCAAAAGTATTGCTGTCAAAATTAGTAGAAACACTAAGAATATATTTATCTTTTGCAAATTCACGTATACCCGAGCTTACTCTGCAGTCGAATTTAAGTTCTGCATTGTCAAAAATGCGTGTGATAATATTTATGCCGTTGTGCTCCTCATTCGTAATTTTGTCGGCATTGCAGTTGAAAACCGTAAAACAAGGTTTTGAAATAAGATTTTCACAGCTTGATGATAGTTCAAAATATATGTCATTTTCCACTGCGCAAACAATTATTTTTATGCTATGTTCTTCCCTACTGAAACAAATGCCTTTGAATTTGACTGGGCAATGGCACAGATTACTGCAAGCGGAGTATGGCCTACCATCAGAGGTAAGAAGGTTTATGATTCTCAGACAGGTAAGGAAATCTTTAAAAAATGGGTTGGTATTTTCAAAAAATATCGTGAGGTGCTGAATGGCATTACGGTTCACTTTCTACCGCCTCGGATTAATACGGAGAAACCCGACAGAACTACCTGTATTGATGCAATTATGAACCAGCTGCCCTATGGCGATACAAGAGGCTTCGTAATGTTTTTCAATCAAACAGACAGTGAACGAACGGAGGAAATAACGGTTCCCGTTTTCTATACGGGGCTGACAGAGCTTTCTGTGCCGCCGGCACCATTTGAAAACACAAAAAACAGCGATGTTTTATATCCTCTTTACGGAGAAGAAATTGCACCTCTTGTCATTAAAGCAAGGGACGGCTCACAAAGAACCTTTGTAACAGATGAAAAGGTTGAGGATAAGCCTGTTTTGCCATTGCCTGAGGCGGAACTCACCGAATGCAAAATCTGTGTGTCAAAAGAGGATAAACAGCCTGAAAATTACAGCATTGATACTAACGGAAATATTAAAATGAAAATAACTCTGCCACCGATGTCTTACGAGTGGTATGTTTTGAAAAGGCCAAAGGAGGACAAATGAATGAAAAAGGTAATTAAAATCGGTGTTATCGGCTTGGGTCAGCGTGGTATGCAGTTAATAGAGCCGATGCTTAAAATGAGCGATGTGCAGATTGTTGCAGTGTGCGATACATATGATGACAGGGTTGTACATGCTTGTAAAACAGTTGCTGACGCAGGATTTGATGAGCCGTTTCAAACAGAAAATTATAAAGATATTCTTGCATTGGAATCTCTTGATGCGGTTGTAATTGCCACCTCATGGGAGCGCCATATTGAAATTGCTGTAGAAGCTATGAGAAAAGGTATTTTTACAGCTATGGAGGTTGGCGGAACATACAACCTGCAGGAGTGCTTTGATTTGGTACAGGCACAGGAAGAAACAGGCACACCATTTTTCTTTCTGGAAAACTGCTGTTACGGTCAGCGTGAGCTTATGTGTCTGAATATGGCAAGAAAGGGCGTGTTCGGAGAAATTGTGCATTGCGACGGCGCCTATCGTCATGATTTAAGGAATGAGGTATCCTACGGCAGGGAAAACCGTCATTATCGGCTTCTGCATTATAAAGAGCATAACTGTGAAAATTATCCTACTCATGATTTAGGGCCCATAGCCAAAATTCTCGGTATAAACCGAGGCAACCGTATGCTTCGTCTTGTTTCGGTTGCCAGCAAGGCATGCGGTCTGCACGAATATATCAGAGAGCATAAGGCAGACGATGAAGAATTGATGAATACACAGTTTAAGCAGGGGGATATTGTAACTACTGTTATAACCTGTGAAAATGGTGAAACAATTACTCTTACACTTGATACAACGCTTCCACGTATTTACAGCCGTAATTTTACGGTTCACGGCACAAAGGGTATGTATCAGGAGGACGGAGATTATGTTTTTCTTGAGAAGGATATAAAAGGCAATATTGCCGAAATAGATATGAATCCTCAAACAATTTGGAAAAATGCCGATAAATATGCCAAGGATTATGACAACGATTTATGGAAGCATAAGTCAAAGGGTATGCTTGAAAGCGGACACGGCGGTATGGATTATCTTGTTCTTCGTTCTATGGTTAATGCCATCAAGGGAGAAACTCTGCCTGCCATTGACGTTTATGATGCTGCTGCATGGATGTGTATTACCGCTCTGTCGGAAAAGTCCATTATAAATGGTAATATTCCTGTTGAAATTCCTGATTTCACAAATGGCAAATATAAAAACAGAAAGGACAAATCAACAGGAAAATATGCGCTTGATTAAGGAGTTATCTTATGAAATACATGAAAAAGATATTGTGCCTTGTTATTGGGCTAATGCTGACTGCTTTCATTTCCTCCTGCTCGGTGCAGAGCAAAATGAGCGAGCCTCAGCCGGAGCCGGTGAATCTTAGTCAGCCACAGCCGAGAGAGCGTGAAAAGCGAAACGGTGATATCTTTGTTTCACCTCTTGGCAGCGACAGCAACAACGGCACAAGGGAAAACCCTGTTAAAACAGTTGAAAAGGCTGTTGAACTTGCAGAAAAACTACATAAAAAGGAAAGAGTCATATCTTTTGCTAAGGGAGAATATTCCGTTTCTTCCATTACGCTTACAAGCAAGAACAACGACATTGTATTTTATGGTGAAGATGAGGGCGTGATTTTTAACGGCGGAGTTACTCTGAATCCATCTGATTTTAAAATCTATAAGGATAAAATTAAGATGCTGGATTTAAAAAAATATGGTGTAACTCAGGAACAAATAGGCAAAGTCAGAGCCTTTGGAGCTTATAATACTGCTGAAAAATATGATGAAGAGGGAAGCCTTTACTGTGAACTGTTTTGTGATGGTAAACGTATGACACTTTCCCGTTATCCGAATGTGGGGGAGGAAAACCTGAAAACAGGCAAAATAATAAACAATGGGGATTCGAAGGAAATTTACACAAGCAGCGGAACGCAGCAAAATCCCGATTGGGCGGATATGAAAAACCCTAAAGGAGGAACTTTTGCGGTTGATAAAGATGTAGCGGATCGTATTAAAGGTTGGAAAAACAGTGATGATATATGGCTTTTCGGCTATTTCCAATATGACTGGGCAGATTCTTCGACCCCGCTTGCTTTATTTGATGAAAGCAGTATAACAACCAAATATGCAAGTGTTTACGGCTTCAAAGAAGATATGCCTTATTATTTTTTCAATGTATTTGAGGAACTTGATGCGGCCGGTGAATGGTATATTGACAGGGATAAACTTGTTCTTTATTTTATTCCGCCTGAGGATTTTGAAAATAAATCTCTCCAGCTTTCTTTTGAAACAGAAAATTTGATTACTCTTGATGATGCTGAAAGCATTACATTTGATGGTATTGCTTTTTGCGGCACAAGAGCCGGTGCAATAAAAGGAACAGGCAGCAATATAACTGTTAAAAACTGTGCAGTGAAAAATATCGGAGAAAGTGCAATTGAAATTGAAGGCGAAAAAATTCTTGTTGAAAACAATACAATTACCGCAACAGGAAAAGCCGGTGTAATTCTTACCGGCGGCGACAGAGAGAATCTTGTATCGTCAGAAAATGTTGTTACAAACAATCTGATTTATGATTGGTCACAGGTTTATCAGACGTATCAGGCGGCTGTTGCGCTTCATGGAGTTGGCGGTGTGTGCAGTTACAATGAAATTTATAATTCTCCGCATGAAGCAATAACTTATTCAGGCAACAATAATATTATTGAATACAATGTCATTCACGATGTAGTTCTCAAATCGTCTGATGCAGGTGCAATCTATTCAGGAAGAAGCTGGAATCAATATGGAAACATTGTGCGTTATAACTGTATTTACAATATCGGTTCTGACGGCTTTGAGCCAAGCGGAATCTATTTTGATGATGCTCTTTCCGGTCAGAAAGCATATGGAAATTTGTTTGTCAACATACCCGGCTGTGCATTTCTTTTAGGCGGAGGACGGGATTTGCAGATTACAAATAATGTGATTGTAAATGCGGGAACACCTGTTTCTTATGATGATCGTGCAATTGCAGGAATAAAAGACGGAGGCTGGTTTTCCCATGCAAAAACACCGAACGAAGGTTTATGGGCAACACTTAAAGAATTTGATATAAATTCAACAGCGTGGAAAGAAGAATATCCGCAGCTTTCAGCGCTCAGTGATGATTTTGATAATTCCGATGATCCGGCTTTTGCAGCAAACCCTGCAAACAGTGTTGTTGAAAACAATGTGATTATCAATAAGAAAAAGAATATCGGCAGCATTGCAAAGCGGGTTAATAAATACAGTTGTGTACAAAATAATAATTTTTATACGCTTGAACAAAGTCCGTATAGCAGCAGTGATTACGGTAAGGATATTTCAATTAACGGCTTTAGTGCTCTTCCAACCGATAAAATGGGCAGAACATATTATTGAAGCCATAAAAAAATCAGCCTTAATGGTTTGGCATTCCGTTAAGGCTGATTAATTACAGGTGATATCAATTCAGCAACTGATTTACTATGGAAAAAACAGCTGCTGCAGAAATGTTTGCCGGATTCTGAGGCTTGATATTAATAGTAAATATAATTAGTAATATATAATTTTCACTAAATTTTGAGGCAGGGGTGGTTCAAAACTATGAACCGCTCCTGCCTCATTTTTGCTTTTATTGATTAAAGCATTCAGTTGATTTTGTTTTTTTCGATTATGGTAATACCTGTTTCAATTACTTTCAGTGCTGTTTTGAGTTCATCAAAGGTATGAATTTTCAATAGCACTTCCGCAATCTTGGTTAGTTCTCTTTGGTCATAAGCTTTGTGTATATCGGAAAGCTTTTGCCCGCTTTCAGTAACATACAGATGAATCGTTTTATTATTGTCTTTTTCCTTTTTCTTTTCAATCAAATTTTTTTTGGCAAGCTTATTTATATTCTGGGAAGCGGCGCTTAGTGTTCTGTTCCACATTTTTGAAACACCGCTGACAGAGATTCCGGGGTTATCTGCAATAAGAGAAAGTGTATGTATTTCTGCCATATTCATTTTATCTCCGTTTCCGTAATCCCGTGTAACAGAATATAAATCATGGCTGTCTGAAACAAATGTATAAACGCGTTCCATACTTTCCGTTAATAATTCTAAATCACTTTTGTTCATTTTTATCTCCAAATCAGTTGCTTTTGCTGGCCGCAATATAAGCGTTGAATAACTCTCTTTGCTCATTGCTTTTTTTGCTCATATGCTCCGGGTGCCATTGCACTCCGATGCAAAACGGATGGCTTTCAAGCTCTATTGCCTCAATATATCCATCTGCACTTTTGGCAGCAACTTTAAGGCCTTTTCCCACTTTATTTATTGCCTGATGATGCATGCTGTTGACATTTATAGTTTCGGTTTTCAATATACTGTAGATTAAAGAGTTTTTATCAATTAAAACAGGATGAGTGCTTCCGGCTCTTGAAAGGAAATCCATATGCCTGAATTTTTGTTCCTCTTTAATATCCTGAAAAAGCGTGCCGCCTTTGTATACATTCAGAAGCTGTATGCCTCTGCAAATGGCTAAAACAGGCTTCTTTGTATTAAGAAATTTCCGAAGAATAACAGGCTCAGCTGTGTCTCTTATTTCATTGGGTTTTCCGCATTTTCCGTCCGGTTTTTCACCATACATTTGGGGATTAATGTCCGCACCGCCCGGTAAAAGCAATCCGTCACAGACCATTGTCTGTGTCAATGCCTTTTCTATATCATCAAGTTCTATCCATTTTACGGCAGCTCCGGCCCTTTCAAGACTTTTTGTATATTTGCTTTTCATATATTTTCTAAATAAATCGTTTCCCATCTGCGGTATGGCAATAACAGGTTTCATAATTTCACTCCGAATATTTTAATATTATTAAGCATCTTAACAAAAAATATTGACAATGTCAATAATGCGTGATATTATTAAGTTGCTAAACAAAAAGGCAAAGGAGTCTTAATGCGCCTTTGTCTTTATTTTTTTATAAGGGGTATTTACTTATGAAGTATGATTTTACAAGTGTTCCCGATCGTTCAAAATGCGGATCGTCAAAATGGAACAGTGCCGGAAATGCTTCTGTTGAAAATGTGCCGCTGTCTGTTGCAGATATGGAATTCTATACGGCACCTCCTATTGTGGATGCTATAAAAGAATTAGCCGATACAACAATTCTTGGCTATACGCAGGCAACGGATAAGTATTACGATGCCGTTTGCGGCTGGATGAAGCGCAGGCACAATTTTGAAGTGGAAAGCGAATGGATTATCAATACTCCGGGCGTTGTGGATGCACTGGCTGTTCTTGTAGATGCGGCTACAAAGCCGGGCGATGGGGTTATCATTCTTACCCCTGTTTATTATCCGTTTGATATGGCGGTTATTGCAAAAGGGCGAAGAATCATTTACAGTACATTAATCAATAATAACGGGCATTATGAAATTGATTATGCTGATTTAAGAAAAAAAGCCCGTATGCCGAAGGCAAAGGCACTGCTTTTCTGTAATCCTCATAATCCTGTGGGCAGGGTGTGGACAAAAGCAGAATTATTAAAGGTTGCGGATATATGCTGCGATAATGATGTTTTTATTATTGACGATGAAATTCACCATGATTTGATTATGCCGGGTTATGGGCACACAGTTATGGCAACCGTAAGCGAAAGAGTCAAGGATAATATTGCCGTCTGCACGGCTCCGAGCAAAACCTTTAATATAGCCGGTCTTCAGGGATCGAATATTATTATACCCAACAAAATTATGCGAACAAAGGCGAAAGCGTGCAGTATGCTTAATATGCAGATGAATCTGAACATTGTTGCGTACACGGCCTGCATGGCAGCCTATAATGAATGTGAAGAGTGGCTGGATGAACTGATAACGGTTATCGCCTCTAATGCAAAATATGTTGAAGACTTTATGGCGGAGAATTTTCCTGAAATTAAAATATCTCCGCTAGAGGGTACATATCTTCAGTGGCTCGATATGAGAAAACTCGGCATGACACATATTGAACTGAAGAAAATGCTTGAAGACGCAGGTATTTATCTTGATAACGGCGAGGTATTCGGCGAAAGCGGAAGAGGCTTTGAGAGAATTAATCTTGCCTGCTCAAGGCAAACGCTGGAAAAAGCCATGCTTCGCTTTAAATGTGCTGTTGAAAAGGTAAGAGATGAATGGAAGATAAATGGTAAGCCTTATCATAAAACCCTTACTGTCGGCACAAGGCTTGAAGGATTTGTTTATGATTCCCCAAAAGGAAAAGGTCAGGCTCTTGAACATACAATTCAAAAACCGACACTGATTGTATTTTCACGTTACTGTGAATGTGAAATATGCCGTGCAGTTCTGGCAATGCTTACTGCGGCATATCCGGTTTTGAGGCTTAAAGGATATGATGTAAAGGTTGTTCTTCAATCCGATTTGGAAACGATAACCCGCTATTCTAAAAAATATCCTTTTGAATTGATAGCAGATCCCGACAAAATTCTTTATGACAGATATAATGTTTTTGAGGCGGACGGATTTGTGCAAATGCTTGCAGGGGATAAGCTTTATGAAACCTTTGTCGGTAAGAATGTTAAAAAGCTTTTAAATACCGATATGGTTAATTCTATTGCATCTGCGCTTGACGGCAATGAGGAGAATAGTGATAACGGACCGCGCCAAATGCAGCTTTCGGCTTTTATTGCAGTTGATAAAAATCTGAAGGTTTCCTATTCTCATTACTGTAAAACAATCGCAGATTTTCCAAGCTCAAAGGAACTGCTGTTAAATTTGAAATAATAAAACGGAGGAGAAATTATGGCAAGCACAACGAAAACAGAAAATAAAAAGAAACTGGGCGTAGCAGAGCTTATGTGCTACGGAATAGGCAACTGCGTAGGATCGGGAATATTTGTTTCAATGGGCAGCGGCATCGGCTTTACGGGACGTTCAATTCCCATTGCACTTATTGCAGCCTGTTTGGTGGTTCTTTTTGCGTATGCTTACAAAACCATTATGGCAGGTATGTTTGTTCTTCCGGGTGGAAATTACAGCCAGCAGGCACTTCTTCAGCCACCGTTACTGGTTGGCGTTTCGGCTATTTCCACAATTTTCTCGGGGCTTGCTTTTGCTATGTATGCCTTATCAATAGTGGAATATGCGTCAACTGTTTTTCCGCAGATTACTCCGTACGGAAAATGGATAGCCGTTGCAATTATTACAATATTTTTTATTACCACTTTCTTCGGCGGAAAGTTTATGGGCAAATTTAATCTTATTCTTGTGGCTGTTCTTATGATTTCTCTTTTCGTATATGTAGCTGTAGGACTTCCGCAGGTTGATTTTTCAACAGCCAATCCTTTTAGCGAGGGCTATTTTAAGGACGGAGCAACAGGGTTTATAATGGCAGTTGCAATGATGAGTTTTGCCTGTCAGGGTGCAACAATGCCTATTGCCATGACGGCGGATGCCAAAAATCCGAAACGCAGTCTGCCCAAAGCAATTCTTCTGGCATCTTTTGTTGTAATGGTAATTTATTGTCTTATCGGCATTGTTTCCGCAGGTGTTCTTCCTGTTGAACAGGTTGCAGATAAAAGCCTCGGCGTGGTTGCAAAGGAAATATTCCCATATGGTGTTTTTGTGGTATTTATTATAGGCGGAGCCTGCTTTGCCATTGCTACATCACTTTACGGTGCGATTGCAAGCGTTCAGCATCCGCTTATGGCAACGATTGAGGATGGCTGGCTTCCTGCGTTTCTTGGTAAGAAAAATAAAAAGGGATATCCGTGGGTAATGATGCTTGTGCTTTATGCTATTGCAATTGTTCCTGTTTTTGTTAATGTCAGATTGCAGGATCTTATTTCACTTATGATGATTCCGATTATGATTCTTAATCTGATAAATAATATTTTAATGTTCAGGCTGATTAAAAAATATCCGCAGGCGTGGAATAAGAGCTTCTTCCATATGCCTAAATGGGCATTTTGTGTAACGATTTCTTTAGCAATTCTGTGTGATTTGCTTATAAGCGTTGCGTTGTTTACAACTATGGAGTCAGGAGATCAGTACCTTATTATTATTCTGCTTGCAGTGCTTTTTGGATACAGCTTTTACAGAATTAAAAGCGGCAAGGTTAATCTCAGTGATTTGGAAAGAGCAAAAGCAGAAGCGGAAGAGGCTGCTGAAAACAGCATTTAATTTAAAATGAGTATAAAAAATCTGTATCGGCAATTTGCCGATACAGATTTTTTTATGTTTATTTCCATACCTCTTTAAACACACGAAGAATATTGTTTTTCATCATACCGTCAAGTTCTTCATATGATAATCCTGCTTTCAGCAATGCATCTTCAAGCAAAGGCATATCTGTGGGTGTGCCTATTTCAAGCTTACCGTGTATTCCGTCAAAATCCGTGCCGATTGCCAGAACACCGCTTCCTCCAATCTTTCGTATGTGCAGAATATGCTTTACCATATCATCAATAAGGCTTGTTTTATCCTTTCTGCTGCTCAGAAAGTCAGGTGCAAAATTCAGTCCCGTTACACCGCCCTTTTCCGCAAGCGTCCTAATCATTTCATCTGTAAGATTGCGGGGATGGTTTGTAATCAAACGGCTGTTTGAGTGTGTTGCGATAAACGGATTTTTGCTTGCTTTTGCTACATCCCAAAAACCGCCGTCCGACAGATGGGAAACATCCACAACTATACCAAGTCTGTTCATTTCTTCAACCGTTTCAAAGCCTAAGGGCTTTAATCCCCTTTGCATCGTTTTCGCTTTAGCGGAATTCGGGAAGGCCAGCGTATTTTCATGATTCCAGGTTAAGCTTGCAATACGGACACCGCGATGATATGCTGCCTGCACGTTTTCCGGATTGTTGCCGATTATGCCGGCATCCTCAATTGTGAATAATGCACCGATTTTTTCGTTTTTTTCGCATGCTTCTATGTCTTGTATCCGATGGACGGGAATAAGCATATCTTTATGTAGCTGTAATAGATTATCCTTCTTGTCAGCAATATGGTTAAAGCTTTTCCACGTAAGAGTATTGCGTACGGGCTTAGGATAAAAGCCTGTAGGAACGAAAGCCGAAAAGCACTGAACAAGAACACCGCCCTGCTGCATAGCGGCAATGCTGACCATTCTTTTATTCTTTATAAGATTTTCGTTCGGATAATGCAGCATAGTGATTGTATCACTGTGCAAATCAATATATCTGGTTTCTTTTTTGTACAATTTGTTTCTCCTTAAGTAAAAATATCATACTTAGATTATAGAAAGTTAAAATTTATATGTCAATAAATTTTGCGTTGCCCTAAATAATTATTATATTTCGTTTTAGAGGGTTTTATCAAAAAAATTGTTACATTACTTTAATTTTGTAACTATATATTTGAAACTAAAATTTATAGGGGGTGAATTCATATGATTTAGTTCAGACTGTCGGCAAGTATTTATGTGAAAACCAAAGGAGAAAAAAATGAATTTATTTTATTGCAATAAGAAGAATGGCATTAAATTAACAACGAAGGTAATATCCGCAATATTGTCTGTTTTGATGTTCTTTTCGGCATTTCCGGTTGTTTCGCTGGCAAATGAGGTAAATGAAACAGAAAATGAAAATAACGAACCTGTTGTTGTTCGGGAATTAGAGGAAGAACGGACGGACAATACAAAGCACTTTTTGATGAGCGATCATTCTGTAAAAGCCGTTGTTTATAATGAACCCGTTCACTATGAAGAAAATGGTAAATGGCATGACATTGATAACTCGTTGGAATACGAACAGGAAACCTCTGATGAGGATGTTGATGGCTACAAAACAAAAAAAGGCAGCTTTGATGTAAAATTTGCTAAAAATGCTAATGCATCAAAGCTAATCACAATCAACAAAGACAAGTATTCCCTTAGCTGGAACCTGTTGAATAAAGCTAAAACAATTTCAGAATTTAAAAAAATTGACATAAAAGAAAAAGAAATTGATGAAAATGCTTCGGAAATAGAATCCGTTGTTTCAAATGCTTCTCAAAGCGTATGCTATGAAAATATCATTGCCAATACAGATTTGGAATATACGGTAAACGGTAACGGCTTAAAGGAAAATATAATTGTAAAAAAGCCTGCGGAAAGCTATACCTATTCATTTGAAATCAAGGCAAAAAATCTGGCGTTATCCCTGCAGGAGGATAACAGCATCAGCGCTTCGGATAGCAAGAGCGGAGAATGCGTTTATACGATACCGGCTTTGTTTATGCTTGATGCTGACGGAGAATACTCAAATGATATAAGCGTTTCGCTTGAACAGAAAAACAAGAATAAATATGTTTTAAATATTGAGGCGGATTCGGATTGGATAAATGCAGAGGGCAGAGCATTTCCCGTTATCATTGATCCGCAGATAACAACTCAGCAGGTTAAGAAAAACATTTTTGCAACCTATGTTGAATCAGGAAATGCAACAAAAAATCACAATCTTGAAGAATTAATGATGGTTGGCAAAACTTCAGTTCAGGCCGGCAAGTGCAGAGGTTTTATTCAATTTACATTGCCTGCTTTAAAAAAGGGCGATATGGTTGTTGATGCAACATTGCATTTAGGGCAAACTCTAGTCGATTATTATGCAAGCACTACGCCGAATGCACAGATTAATGCCTATATGGTTACCGGCTCATGGAATGAAAGCACCATAACCTGGAACAATCAGCCCTCCTGTGAAGGCACGGCACTGGATTATAATTTTATAAATAAATCCGAAAAAGGCGAAGCCGTCTGGAAAGAATGGAATATAACCAAGGCTGTAAAAAAATGGTATGAAGGTACCGGTACTAATAACGGAATTATGTTAAAATCAACATTGGAGAATGTGACATCAACCACAGATTCCTGCATATACGCTTGGTATTATACAGAATCCGGGTCAGTATCAACGGCTTATCCGGTAATTTCTATAACATACAGAAACAACAAAGGCATAGAGCCTTACTGGACGTATACTTCGGCATCGGCAGGAACAGCCGGAACGGCAAGTGTAAATGATTATACCGGTAATCTGGTGTTTTCACGCACGGATTGCTCGTCAAGCGGATTGAGAATGCCCGTATCCGTTGAGCGTGTGTATAACGGATATATGGCAGGTGTGTCCTATCCCGCAACAAAGCCGCATGTCGGCCATGGCTGGAAACTGAATATTCAGCAAACGGTTTCCAAAACATCTCTTGACAAATTTCCGTATGTCTATGAAGACGGCGACGGAACACAGCATTACTTCTATAAAAAAACCGCCAACGGAAAAACACAGTATTTGGATGAAGATGGTTTAAAATTAGAGTTGCAAACGACCTCGTCAGGGTATATAATAAAAGATGAAAAGGATAATGTTTTAACCTTTAATGCAAAAGGATATTTAACCTCCTCCAAAGATGCAAACGGCAATACAATGACGATTGCCTTTGATAAAAACGATGCATCTAAGATAGATTACGTTAGAGATGGTTCCGGCCATATTATCAAGCTGCTTGATAATACCGAAACAAAATCGGGTTATCTGCAGTATATGGTTGATCCGTCAGGCAGAAAAACAAATTTTAAATATGATAACGGTAAGCTGATAAGAGTTAAGTATCCGGATGGAACAGAAGATACCTATGCGTATGATTCCAATGAGTCGTTAACGCAGGCAAAGGATGTAACCGGGTATTCGCTGAACTTTTCCTATACCTCATTGGCAAAGGGAAAAAGAGTGGCAAAGATGGTTGAAAAGGGCGGAAGCACTACGGGGCAAACCGTTTCCTTTGACCGCAGCTTATACAACACAACGGTTATCCGAACAGCCGGCGTTGATGATGTTTACGGAAACAGCGATGATATCTATACCACATATCAGTTTGATAATTGGGGCAAAACAGTCAGCAAGCAGTCAAAAACCGCTTCGGGCAACCTTGGCGCAGAGGTTTATAATTATGCTGCCTCTGAAGTAGACAGCAGTGCAGACAATATTAAATATATTAATCAGATTAACAGCAGTGCCGCGTTCGGGCGGAATATTATCAATCTGGCAAGAAACAGCAATGCCGAAAGCACAAAGAGCTGGAAGCTGCTGCGGTGGATAGACGATTGTGATGCATCCTTCAGCACAACTACGGCGCAAAAGTATTACGGCCAGTCATCCTTTAAGCTGACATCCAATTCCGTAACAGGTGACGGCAGAGCCCGTATTTCTCAGGATTTCCAGCTTGATGATATTACTCCGGGGCAGACCTACACATTGTCCGCCTACGTAAAAACCTCCAATATTCAGCAGGCAAACAGCAAAACCTTCGGTGCCTGTGTGGCATTGTACGGCGAAGCGGAAAATACGGCAAATTCCAAGGTTGAGTATTCAGAGTTCCTTACAGGCACAACGGATACGGCAATTGATAACGGCTGGCGAAGAATTTCCGCCACCATTACAGTGCCGCAGGATATTAAGTATCTTCGTGCCAACCTTGCAATAAAAAGTGCAACGGGAACGGCGTATTTTGACGGTATTCAGCTGGAGCAGACAAGTATTGCCAACAGCTATAATATGATAGAAAACTGCAGCTTTGAAAAGTCTGCAAATAATTTGCCCACGAATTGGACAGGGGAAAAGCTAACCCTTTCCGATTCTGCCGACGGTATATCTCCTGCACGCAAATACGGCACCTCGTCTTTCAGATTTGCAGGCGGCACAGCGGCGCAGAAGAAACTGATTCAGGAAGTGAATGTTTCCGGCACCGAGAACGATACCTACATTATAAGCGGCTGGGCAAAGGCAGATGCAGTTCCTGCAACAAGCACAAGCAGAAAGTTCCAGATTTCTGTTGAAGTGTGCTATAGTGACGGCACAAGCAAATATAAAACGCCGGCATTATTCAACCCGGCTGTTTCCGATTGGCAGTATACCTCCCATGCGTTTACCCTGTCAGACGGAACATCGGCCGTAAAAACGCCTGTTAAAATCAAAGTGCATCTGGGCTTTTTCAATCAGGCAAATAAAGGCTATTTTGACGGAATTCAGCTGATTAAGGATGTTTCAAACAGCTATACCTATGATAAGGACGGCAATGTGATTTCCGTTGCCGCCAGTGCCAATCAAAAGTCAAAAATGGAATACACCAATTCCAATTTAACCAAGTCAACAGATCCCAAAGGCTTTGATTATAAATATACCTATGACGGTAAGCATAATGTAACGCAGGCAACCAGCCAGAGGGGCGTAAAATATAATTATACCTATAATAAATACGGCGAGCCGCTTACACTTGATATAACAAATCCAAGCGGAACAATGTCCTTGCAATCCGCTGTCGGTTATTCTGCTGAAGATACTTCAAAAGGAATCTGGCCGGGTGCATACCTTACAAGCACAGGGGATCAGGATAATTATAAAACCTTTTATTCCTATGATGTTCTTACGGGAAATCTCAAATCTGTAGAGAATCCGAATAACATAAAAACCTATTATACCTATAATGCAAATAATGATGCATTAACAAGTGTAACGTCAAACGGAATAACCAATAAGTACACCTATGAAAACAGCAGGCTGAAGTCTATTGCACATAACGGAATGACCTATTCGTTCAGCTATGATGCATTCGGTAATACAACCGGAACAAAGGCAGGAAGTTATACATTAAGCACAAATACCTATGCCGCAAATAACGGCAAGCTTGCAAAAACAACCTATGGAAACGGCTATTATACCTCCAATAAGTATAACAGCTACGGTCAGGTAATATCGGTTGCCAAAAACGGCTCAACAAAATATGCCTGGACGTACGATAGCGCGGCAAAGCCGATTGTGCATAAGGATTATGAAAACGGCCTGAATTATTTGTATACCTACGATACAACGGGCAGGCTGATCCGCTCCAATGTGTATAAGCAGGGCGTAAGCACAAGCACAAATTCACGTGTATATACGGTTGAACAAAGCTATGATAAGAATAACAATGTGTCAAGGCTTGTTCAGTCGGCAGGGGCAAATACGGTTCCGCAGTCCTACAGCTACGGAAAGGATAATCTG
>DESD01000047.1 GCA_002361935.1 Ruminococcaceae bacterium UBA3323
ATAGTTTGTGAATTCAATCCGTTTCACAAGGGGCATAAATATTTAATAGATTCAGTTAAAACAAACAAGGATGACGCCGTTATCTGCTGTATGAGCGGCAACTTTGTTCAGCGTGGTGAATTTGCTGTGTTTGACAAGTTCAAAAGAACAGAAACAGCAATTGAAAACGGCGCTGATTTGGTTATAGAGCTGCCGACTGCTTTTGCAACCCTTTCTGCCGAAGGCTTCTGCAGGGCAGGCGTAAAACTAATTGAGGCAACGGGCATTGCAGACCGAATTGCTTTCGGTGCAGAAAATGATAATTTGGACAGGCTGTCCGAAGCTGCAAAAAAGCTTAATTCCGTAAGCATTCAGAAAGAAATAGCAAAGGAAATGAAAACCGGAATATCTTTTCCGAAAGCACGGAGCATTGTTCTAAATACGGATATCCTGGATTATCCAAACAATATTCTTGCCGTTGAGTATTTAAAGGCAGCTTCACTCCCCTGCTGTGCTGTTAAAAGAATCGGAAAGGGGCATGATTCAGATGATCAGGAGTATTCCGCTTCGGCAATCCGAAATAAATTGAACAAAAATGAGATTTCATCCATATATAACTGCGAAACAGCCGTTCTGTCAAAACTGCGGACAATGTGTGCTGACGACTTCAGAAAGATTTCAGATGTATCCGAAGGACTTGAAAATAAAATTGAAAAAGCTGTGAAAGAGGCGACCTCGCTTGATTCGCTTTATAATCTTATTAAATCAAAAAGATACACTCACTCCAGAATCAGAAGAATTATTCTTCGTGCCTATCTAGGAATAGCGGAAACATATGATGAGGCTCCGTATATTCGTATTTTAGGCTTTAATGAAAAAGGCAGGGCTTTGCTTTCAAAAATGAAATTCACGGCTTCCAAGCCGATTGTAACAAGGCAGCGGGACTGCACCGAAGAAAGTTTGCCTTTCTTTATGCAGGAATGCAGATTTACGGATTTATATAATTTAGGATATAAAAATCCTTTGCCCTGCGGAACAGAGCAAAGATCGCAAATCATTATAAAATAGGAGTTGGGAATTGATTATGAAAATGATTTCATGGAATGTTAACGGGCTGAGGGCCTGTGTTAACAAAGGATTTAATAATTTTTTTGAAGATATTGATGCCGATATATTCTGCCTGCAGGAAACGAAGCTGCAGGAGGGGCAGATTGATTTTGCGCCCGACGGCTACTGCTGCTATTGGAATTATGCAGAGAAAAAGGGATATTCGGGAACAGCCGTATTCACAAAGAAAAAACCGTTAAATGTAACATACGGTATGGGAATTGAAGAGCACGATACCGAGGGCAGACTTATTACGCTTGAATTCCAAGATTTTTATTTTGTAACGGTATATGTTCCGAATTCCAAAAGGGAGCTTGCAAGACTGGATTACAGAATGAAGTGGGAGGACGATTTCAAAAGCTATATTACCGACCTCAACAAATCAAAGCCGGTAATATTTTGCGGTGATTTAAATGTTGCGCATAAGGAAATTGATTTAAAAAATCCGAAAACAAATCACAGGAATGCCGGCTTTACCGATGAAGAAAGAGAAAAGCTTGGTGTATTGCTGGACAGCGGATTTACCGATACATTCAGATACTTTTATCCCGATACGGAGGGAATCTACAGCTGGTGGTCTTATATGTTCAAGGCAAGAGAAAAGAATGCCGGCTGGAGAATAGACTACTTTATTTCATCAAAAGCGCTTGATGATAAGCTTATTGACGCTAAAATTCATACGGATATCTTAGGATCGGACCACTGCCCTATTGAACTTGACATTGATTTATAAAACAAGGTGCTGTAAAACAGCACCTTGTTTTGCTATAATGTATTCATTATTTCAAAAAACGCATCCCTTGATACGGATGAATTCAAATATGTCAGCAATGAATTTGTTGAAAGAAATTCGGGAAGATTTAGCTTTTTCAAAAGCTTTTTTCTTTTTTCCTTTGAATTTGCTCCGCCGGATATGCCTGCTGCAAACAAATCATAATTCGTTAAATGCGCTTTGCCTTCCGTTTCCATACATTTTACTGCCGCATTTTCAAAAAGCTTTATCAGAACCTTATCATCTATGCCCTCCACGCCAAGCTTGCCCTCTTTGGAAGGCTCGGCTTTTCTTTTTTCCTTGCCGTAAACATCGGGAATATACAAATGCTTTATTTTATCCCTTGGTATTCCCATAGATATGTAATTCCTTAATTGAAAGCCGGAATGATCGGAATCCGTTAAAACAATAATTCCCCGTTCATCTGCAAGCCGCTTTATGAAGTCCCGTCTTGCCTTATCCTTATATATCTGAAAGCCGTTTGTTTCAATGATAAAAGCATCCAGTATATTGGCAAGCTTTATCTTATCATACTTGCCTTCAACAATTACCGCCTCTTTTATCTTAATCATATTTTACCTCTTTTGCTATCAGCATAAGCTTAACCACCAATTTTTCAAAAATCAGTCTGTCAGCCGTTGAGGTGCTTTTTAGCGCATTATCGGCATCCATAAGAACATCAAGCGATTTTCTGAGCTGCTTTATAGATAAGTTTGCCGAATCCCTTACTGCATTGTTGATATAGGAATCATATGGATAGAAAAAGTAATTCTTTATATCCGTTGCCGGCTTTCCGGCCGCTTTCGCACATTTCACTCTGTACATATCAACATAGCTTTTGGTTATTGTTCCAAGCAGATAATCGGGTTTAACATCCTTATCATTGAAAAAGAGCGCATTTAAAACAGCATAAGCCTTATTGCTGTCCCCTGCCAGAATAGCCTTTGACAAATCATTTACCCTTGCCTGAAGCGATTTGGTTGCAAGCTTATCTATTGCTTCCTTTGTTATTTCATTTCCTTTGAGATAAAAACAGATCTTTTCCGTTTCGTTCTGAAGTGTCTGAATATCCGTCCCCGACACGGAAATGAGATACTTTGCAAGATTCGGCAGCAGTTCATAGCCGCGTTTTCTGAAACCCGATATAAGCATTTTAACAAGCTCTGCTTCTGTTTTGGAATTAAGTTCTATAACAGAGCCCGCTTTTGCAAAAGCATTTTCCAGCTTGGTTGATTTGGCGCTGATCTTTCCGTCTTTATTTTTAAAAGGAAATTCAAGTGCATCATACCAGAAAACCAGAATGGTTGTTTCGGGAATATCCTTTAAAAATTCCTGAACAAGCTTAATATCGCTTTCACTTTTATCAAAAGGATAATCACAGACAAGAACAAAATTATAGCTGCTCATCATAGGAAGCAATTCTGCATCCTTTAAGATTTCATCCATTGTGGTATCCTTTCCGTTATAAGAATGAAAATTGAAATCCTCAAAAGTCGGCTCAACTATTTTTTTTCTCAGAAGATTTACATAATGGTTTTTAAGATATCCTTCCTGACCGAATATGAGATAGGCATTTGTGAATTCTCCGGTCTTTATCTGTGCCTTTAATTCCGCTTCGGTTATCTTTGCCATTCATTAAGCCTCCTTTGGTTAAATCCGTTTTGATTTACAGTATAAACTACATCATAATCTGATTTATCATTCAGACAAATTATGTTGTCATATAAATTACGATCTTCATATTTTTTGACACAGAGAAATTCCGTATCATATATTTGCAGATGAACATATTGATTCTGCGCATTACTTTTATATTCTACATTAAGTTGCGGCCATAAATCAACAATAAAATCATCATCAGAAAAGAAATTGCTGCAATTATTCAGATATTTTATATTTTCATTATCACAAACATAGTTTAATGCTCCAAACTTATTGGCAAGCTTTTTGGAATAATCACTGTTATTGATATCTACAATCATGGACACGGAAAGATTCTTAGATTTGATCATATTGGATACAGAATAATATTGCAGCGAATCATCAACGCCGATTACAACTGCATTCTTTTTGTTGTATACAACAACAGAGCTTGTATAGTAACCGTTTATCTCTTTAACATAGATATTATTATACCCTATGAAATCCGAAAGCATAATTACAATTGTAAATATTGCCGCAGCTATTAAGACAGTATGTTTTAACAGCCTTTTTCTGTAGAAAAGAAAAGCCATTCCGAAAAAGATGAACACTGCACCGATTGCAAGAAAAATTTTATTTTCCGATACATCTGCAACAGCATAAGGTATTGCGGCGGTTTTCTCTGTTATCAGAATCATGATTGAAGCGAAAAGCCTGCATAAACGGGAAAAAATAAATAATAACGGATGAATTTTGCCGAACAGAATCATAAGAAACGAAGAAATCAGGGCTGCCTGCGCCAAAGGTATCATTACAATATTTAGCAGTATACCGAAAAGACTTATATAACCAAAAGTTATACAAATAACGGGCAGTGTTGTTATAAAAACAGACAGTGAAACACAAACCGTTTTATACACATAGCCTGCAAGCCACGTTTTAGGTCTGTACAGCTGAACAAGCAACGGATTGATAACAAGTATGCCGAGAACGGATGTTGCTGTCAATAATGCACCTGCATCTGTTACAGCAAAAGGATTCAGGCAAATAATAAATACAGCCATGCCAAGTGAATTCAGCGAATCACTCCGTTCATTTAACAGTCGGCCGCACAGCAGCATTATCATCATAATACCTGCACGAAAAATGGATTTTGAAAAGCCGGCCAATGACATATAGATTACAACACAAAGCAAGGTAATCAACATCTGTGCAGTCCTTGGAATTTTCAGCTTTCTGAGCAGAAAGGAAACTGCACCGCAGAATATGGCAAGATGCAGCCCTGATACTGCCATAATATGAGAAACACCGCTGTATTTAAAGTTTTCATTTATCTGATTTGGCAGATCTGATTTATCCCCGATCAGAAGTGCTGTAATAACAGAGCTTTCAGGTGATTTAATATTGCTGCTTACAAAACTTTTTATATTCTCTCTTTGATTCAGAAAAAATTTGTTGATACTGAAAACATTTTCATCCGTTACACTGTAATCAAGCAGTTTTCCCGAAAGAAAAATACCATTGCCGAAGCTGCCGTATGAATCAAATCCGTTTTCAGCAATAAGCCTGAGTTTGACTGTACCGTTTATATTTTGATAATACGCTGCTTCAATTTTGCTTTCCGATTTAACGGTTAGCTTTATATTCTGAGGCATGTTCTCTTTATCAATGAATGATGTTTTAACAGTATAAACAAATGCATCATTTTTCTTTTCTTCCAAATCCACAATATAAAAATCAACATTTACTGTTTTTGCATCAAGTTCTTTCTGCGGCAGAAAGAAACAGAAATAATTTGAAATAAAAACTGCACAGGCCAAAACAGCCATAAACATACAAAGAGGAACCGACAGACTGTTTCTTGTTTTTCTGATAAAAACAGAAACAGCAAAAGCGACACCTGTAATCGCAAGAATTACAAATGCCGCTTCAATCTTTAGAAAATTAAGTACGATAAGAGTTATTGCAAAGGAAAAACCGATATGTGCAAAAACTCTTTTCATTCTTTAATCTCCTGTTTTTATTGGCTCAATCGTAAAGCTGTAGCTTTGCTTTACACCTTTTTTCATCAGATACGGTTCACGAACAAAAGCCTGCCCCGGCAAATCTCCGCCTACACCGCAAAGAAGATGATCTATATTTACGGTAGTTATACTGTTATCATACGGAATTTCGTGTACATGCTTAGCCTTATCAAGCTTTTCGGTTGTATAATGATAAGCGCTGAAATTAAAAGGTGAATTATAATATGAGGAAATTTTGAAGCCGTTTCCGTTTTCATCCTTAATTGTAAAATAATGAACATCCGCTCTGTTTGAGCTTTCCTGCGGACGCATATAACGATACTCCAGATCGGTTACGGTTGAGCTGTATTTGCCGATTTTAGCACCCGTTTTTCTGTCGCAATAAGTCGGAACAGGTCCTCTTCCGTACCAATCAACATATTCCATACCGCCGTCAAGCACCATTCTTGCACCGAATTTAATCATATTTGCCTTAGGAACAGCACTGTGATAAACATAGATTCTTCTGTCCGGATAAATTCTGTATGTTGATATGGAATTTTTAAGACCGGGGGTTTTCCATGCAATATGAACCTCAACCGAATTATCCTCTCCGTTTGTTACAACAGTTTTAACCGCCTTTGCTCTTTTGCTTGCCCTTTTCCATTTATAGAAAGGATGGAAAGGAATCAGAAACGGAGTGAAATTGAGAAAATCTATATCATTATCTGTTAATGCTCTGAAATAATACGGTTCAAGCGGAGCCTTCAGCCTTTCCCTGCCGGCAATGGAATAGTTCGTTATTCTTCCCTTTTCAATACAAACAAAGAAAGCATCACCGTTAATTTCAACCGTATTCCTTTTAACAGTGTAATGAAGAGCTCCCTTGCATTCGGGTTTCTCCGGCTGAGGAAGAGCATTCAAAACAAACTGATCCCACGCAACCTCGTAATCAGCAGGCAGACCGTAAGACGAACTTCTTGTATGGAAAGATATTGTTAACACAACCTCTTTATCAAACGGAAGGGTTGTATAGTTATACGGAATGGTTATAAATGTTTCGGAAAGAGGCGCACATTCTATTACACCAAGCTCGCCCGATGAAATTTCATCGCCATTTGCCGAAACAGACCATTTGCAGACATAATTTGAAATATCCGTAAACAAAAACTTATTCTTAACCTTATAGGTACCCTTTTGAATATCAAAAAGCTCTGTCTTTATTTCCGCATAAACCTTTTTAACCTCTGTTATCTGCGGATGCGGCATTCTGTCTGCCCCGATAAGACCGTTCGCACAGAAATATGTATTTGATCCAGCCATGGCAGTTGTATTGGGAATATTTATGAAATTGCGCGGCTCCTGCTTAGCAAAATCATCCCCGTAAAGCCATTCATCCTGACCGTTTTCATTTACCTTATGAATGGTTTGGTCCACAAAATCCCATATAAAACCGCCGCACATATTATCGTAGTGCTCAAAATCATCCATATATTCCTGAAAATTGCCCAAGGAATTTTCCATGGAATGTGCATATTCGCAAAGAAGAATGGGTTTACCCTCATACATTTCAGCCTTAATCGGCTTACTGTCGGCTGCAAGCTGATTTGCAATATTATCATAAAGAGATATGGTTATAGGCTCTTTTTTGCCAAGCTTTTCCATAATATCGGCAGTTGGATACATACGGGAAATTACATCACTCTTTGTTAAATCGAAATCGCCCTCATAATGGAACTGCCTTGTATCATCAAGCTTTAAGGCCGCTTCTTTCATTTTGGCAAAATTGTCACCGTCACCGGCTTCGTTTCCAAGACTCCACATAAAGATACAGGGATTGTTTCTGTCACGCAGCACCATGCGCTGCATTCTGTCTATAACAGCCGCAGTCCAGACAGGATTGCTTCCCGGAACACCCTTGCGCCTTACGCCGTGCGTTTCAACCTCGCATTCATCCATAACATAAAAGCCGTATTTATTACACATATCATAAAAATACGGATCATCCGGATAGTGAGAGGTTCTGATTGCATTGATATTATTCTGCTTCATAATATCAAGATCCTGGGTATATCTTTCTTTAGGCACTGCCCAGCCGTGATCAGCATCAAAATCATGGCGGTTAACACCCCTGACCATTAAAGGCATACCGTTGAAATAAATCTTTTCACCTTTAATCTCAACCTGTTTAAAACCGACATCATATGTTTTAACGGCAACCGTTTTTTCATCAAGCTTTAAAATCATAACAAGCTTATAAAGATTTGGCTTTTCGGCAGACCATTTTTCAGGAGCTTCAATATCGGCAACAAATCTGATATCCGCGCTGTTTGCCTCCAAACTTATCCGGCTGCTCCCGAGCATAACTTCCCCGCCTGCCGGTGAAATCAGCTTTGCTTCAACGGATGCATTGCCGTTAAACGCCCAGTAGTTCTTTATTTCAATATCAAGAAGCACGGTTGCATTTTTATAGAAATTATCAAACTTTGTTCTGAAATAAAAATCTCTGATAGATACAGGACTTTCGGCAAAAAGATACACCTCGCGGTAAATTCCGCAAAGCCACCACATATCCTGATCCTCAAGATATGTTCCGTCGGAATACCTGTAAACCTTTGCGGCAACAACATTTTCCTCATCATAGCGAAGAAACTTTGTTACATTAAATTCATGCGGTGTCATAGAACCCTGACCATAACCGACAAAATTGCCGTTTACATAAACCTCAATTGCAGCCTTTGCGGCACCGAAATGAAGAAATACCTCTCTGCCTGCAAAAGACTTATCAAGCGCAAACTTGCGGCGGTAAATGCCGATTTCCTGCATTCTGTGATTTATATGCGGAATTCTCAGCTTACTTCTGCTTATTGCTCTCGGGAAAGTACTTGCATAATAATACGGCACAGAGTACCCCTCTGTCTGCCAGACAGACGGCACATTGATTTCACCCCATTCCGAATCGTTAAAGCCCATTCTTTCAAAGCCGTTCGGCTGATTTTTAAGACCACGCTGCCAGTAAAATTTCCATTTTCCGTTTAAGGACTGCTTATATTTGCTTTCCTCGCCCGAAAGTGCTGATTCCACATCGTCGTAAGGCATAGCTATAGCATGCCCGTCCTCTTTGTTAATTTTAAAAACAGATGGATCTTCCCAATATTGCTTTTCCATAAATAATACCTGCCTTAAATTGTTAATATATATATTAATATATATTTAGACAAATGTCAATAAAGCAGAATTTCAAGATACATTGTTATGAAATATGGACAAAGAGGTATAAATTTGCTATACTAATACCAAATTAAAATTGGAGGTTTTATTTTGATAGTTAGAGTTGACAACAGCAATCTTGCTGAATATGAAGAATTTATAAAAAATCATCCGAAAGGTCTTTTTCAGCATTCATCCAAATGGGCTAAAGTAAAATCAGCATGGAAATGGGAAGCAATTATGCTTAAGGACAACAGCGGCAAAATCAAGGGATCTGCCGCAGTTCTTATCAGATTTGTTCCTGTAATTAAATATTCCCTTTTTTATGTCTGCCGTGGCTTTGTTGCAGACGAGAATGATTTTGATACATTTGATAAATTGTTTGACGGATTGCTGAACCTTGCAAAGGAATACAAGGCATACTGTATTAAAATTGATCCAGAAATCGTTATTCAGAATGAGGAATACAAAAAGCATTTAATAAAAAAAGGGTTTAAAGAATTAAATCCCGGATGTATGGATTTTGAAAATGTACAGCCGCGTTTTGTTTACTGCTTTGATTACAATAATTTATCGGAAGACGAATTAATGCTTACTTTTAAAGCCGATTACAGAAACAGAATCAGAAAAGCACCTAAAAAAGGTGTTGAAGTAAAAATAATGGGCACGGAGGCACTTGACGATTTTGTCAGAATCATGCAGGAAACCGGCGACCGAGACGGCTTTTCAACAAGGCCTAAATCATATTTTGAACAGATACTGAATTGTATGGGCGAAGATGCAAGGCTTTATATGGCTTATTATAACGGACAGGCTATTGCAGGAACAATTGCTATAAAATGGGGCAAAAATGTTATGAAATACCAGTATGGTGCCTCATCAAACGCCCATAGAAATGTTTATCCGAACTATGCACTTCAGTGGGCCATGATGCAATGGGGTATGGAGTGCGGCTGTGAGGTTTATGATTTCGGCGGCATCAGCGGAGATTGCCAGAATCCGGATAACCCGCATTACGGACTTTGGCGGTTCAAGCACGGTTTCGGCGGCTATATGAAAGAATTTATCGGCGAATTTGATTATGTTATCAACAAGCCTGTATACAAACTTTACAACCTTGTTATGAAAATTAAGAAGTGATAAAATGAGCAGATATGTTATTGAAAAATCCAAATTAATTGAAAATATTGAAATTCTTAAGGAAAAAGCAGGCGTGCCTCTTATCGGCGTTGTTAAAGGCAACGGATATGGTTTTGGTATTAAGGAATTTACCGCCGTATTAAAAGAATGCGGAATTAAAACCTTTGCAGTGACCGAGGTAACCGATATTCCTGTTCTGAAAGAAATCCTTGATGACGAGGACATCCTTGTTATGCGTTCAACCTGCATTGAAGAGGAAGCAAAAATTATTGCAGAAAACGGCTGCATTGCAACCATTGGCTCAGAAGAAGCCTGCAGAACTATGGACAGGATTTCATCTGAGCTTGGTATTAAAACAAAATGCCATTTGAAGATAGACACGGGAATGGGCAGATATGGCTTTATGCCAAGCGAGGTAGGCAAGGCAATTGCATGCTATCAGGCTGAAAGCCTTGAATTTACCGGTGCATACACGCATTTTTCGGATGCATTCGGAAATACGGAATTAACAAAAGCACAGCTTGCCTTATTTAAGGATACTATGAAACAGATTGAAAGTGCAGGCTATGATATCGGAACACTTCATTGCGCGAATTCCCCTGCTCTTTTGAATGTTGAGGATGTGTGTCTTGACAGCGTAAGACTTGGCTCTGCCTTTACGGGAAGAGTTATAACAAAAAACAAAACGAAGCTGAACAGGCTCGGTACGCTTGAAGCAGAGGTTATTGAAACAAAAACAGTGCCTGCAGGATATTCCATTGGCTATATGGGTACTTTTAAAACGGCAAGGGAAACCAAAATCGCCATCGTTCCGTTTGGTCACTATGACGGCTTCGGGCTTACACAGGATAAGGAAGAAATCAGCTTTCGTCATGTGCTTTCCGTATTAAAACAATTTTTACAGAAAAAAAGAACGTATGTCAGAATTAACGGAAGGTTGTTCAGAGTAATCGGAAAAATCGGGCTTTCGCACACAGCAGTTGATATTACAGGCTCAGATGTAAAAGTCGGCGATATCGCAAGCGCAGATATTTCCCCGCTTCTGGTTAATCCAAGGATAGAAAGAATTTATAAATAAGAACCAATAAGTCATAAAAAGACATTCTCATCTGAGAATGTCTTTTTATTTCAAGGCTTTTAAGATTCGGGACTCAATTTTTCTTTCATAAATGATTTTGAAGTTTTTAAGAAAGCCCTCATACATTACAAAGCAAAGATTCATTGTAACGGCAAAGAAAATCAGCATTGATTTTGAAAAAACGCCATCATCAAAGAATGGAATATTAAATAACTTTACACAGAGAATTTCAATGATTAATACTGAAAAATTGAAAATCAAAAGCTTTAATATAAGAGAAAGCCCTTTAACTTTTATCTTTACAATATAAGGTTTTATTATCGGATAATATCCAAAGAAAAGAGCATACATCAGCACAGTTTCTTTATCGGGAACAAACAGCATTGAAAGAACAGAAACGGCTATAAAAACATATATTGCATAGCCTTTTCCAAAGGTTTTATTTATCATAAAAACAACAACTCCTAGAAGCATCGGAATTGCATAGGCAAACACATAAAACAGGCTTCCTGCAAACATCAAAGCAACAGAAAGTGCCGCTGCCATTCCGCAAAAAGCGGCCATAACAGATTTTTTCAAAAACATCACCTTTTATATAATACACTAAAACGAAATTAAGCTGAAGCATCGCTTAATTTATATAAAATAGTTCACCGTTATCTGCATCAATAAACAAACTAATTTTACAATCAGAATCATTTTCACATTTAAAAATAATTTCATAACACCAATTGTTTATTGAATAATTGAAATCGTTTTTTACCTTACCCTGTTTATTCGACACGGACAAATCATACTGATAATGCACTTTTATCTCGGTATCAGCAGAGAATTTATGTCCATCACCACATAAGCTATCGTATTTACCGCTTTCTATTTCCATTAAAGCATTATCACGAGCCTTATGTGTAGATACCTGAAAATTGATTTCATAAGGATTTAAGTCAATTCCTTCTTTTGTTTTTCCGGTTTCGGTATCAAAAATAAGTTCTTTATCGGAATGAGGCTTCGCAAAGGCAATGTGGGTTGAATCAATAATATACGCAGGAACAGCATAAGTATCAAGCAAAAGTGATGTTTTGATATTATACACTTCCCCTTTTTCATTAAAATCATAGCTTATGAGATATACACAGTTATCATCAAAGCATGAGGCAAGTAGTTTTCCATTTTCAAGTGAAGAAAGATAGGAACGATTTATATCAGACTTAACTATTTTCTTTTCACTTTCATTTTTATATTTTTTATATATTACATTGTTTTCGCAAAAGAAAGTAAGCGGAAAATCTTCTAAGGTTATGCAATATCCGCTGTTGATTACACTATTGTTTTCAGTAAGACGAAATTTCTCAGCTTTTTCGGGGAATTCCTTAGAAATTTCAGTAGGAACCGCACTATGACAGTTTCCCCATACATATTCCCCACCGTCAATTGTTGTAGCAAAAATTACACACTTATCGGAAACGGAAAAGGATTCACAATTATTTAGTGCAAGATATGGCTCAGTAACAACATCTTCATAAATATAGGAAATCCCTCTGCCTTTACTTCCATTTCCTATCTGATTAAAAGAATTACTGCCAACAATATAAAGTGAGTTCTGATTATCAATCCAAGCTGAACAATATGAAAAAGCTTCAGCAAACCTAACATTTTCTGCTATTTGATACGGCTCGGAAGTAACATCAGAAATCTTACAGCCCTGCCCCGCCTTGCTGTTTCCCCAAAACCAAAGAGAATTATCAGTTTTTATCGCAAGGGCAAAGGTAGGAGCAAGTGAAAAATATCGACAGTCTTTGAGCAAAAGCTTCGGAGAAGCAATATTATTGGCATTTTTACTTTGGTCCAACAATCTATCATTCTGCAATAAAGCAGGAATAAAAGGACTACCTAAACCATAAACATTTCCATCAAGTGTTAAATATAAAACCGCTCCATAAACAGATTGTACATGAATAACATTTTCAGCAATTTTTACATAAGATTCAAAATACTTACTTGCGTCCGGACCAAACAAATTATTGTAATTGCTGCCTCTGCCGTATAAAACATTATCAATTATCAGAAACTCTTCATCGCTGTTCACAGAGTGCAGATTGTATTCAATTTTTAATTCATCATTATCTTCAATGCTATTGTTTATATTATGAAACGAGCACGCAGAAAGCAAAACAACTAATATAAAAAAAGCTAAAATAATTACAGATTTTTTCAAACTAATCACCAAACATATAATAGCACAGTTTTATTTGAATGTACACAAAAATCAACTTTTTGTAAATATATCCTTTCCTTTTAACCCGTTTTTTCTTGCCTTAGGCAGCCAGAAAGAATATGTACCTGCTGTTTTCCAAAGAAATCGCGGAAATTTCGGCGAAACAAAAGCATTTTCCGCAGAAGTATGATTTTTAATATTAAAAGCCATACTTTCAAATGCAGTATCCAGTGAAGCAAACTGGCTTTTTTTCAAAGGAGTGTTTGCAATTGCAGGACTCATTTCCCCTGCTCCGATTCCGATACCCTGACCCCATTTTAAGCCCGTTTTATTACACCAGTTTTTAATTATATCAAGTGCAATATGATTTTGCGTTCCTTCAAAAAAGCCATTATTGGCAACTGCAAAAACCATAATATTTTTATCTAAGTCTGCCTGTTCAAGCAAACTTAGAAAGCTTAAAAGCTCTGATGGCAGGCTGTCTATATAAAGAGGAAATGCAAAAACAAGTGAATCACAATTTAATATTTCTGTTGTTTTAATTTCATTCAACTTATATATTTCAGTTTCTTTTTCAGGAAGTTTTGATATTAAATGCTTAAGAAAATTTTCTGTATTGCTGTTTTTCGGCTTCGGACTTGCATTGATGATAATTGTTTTCATAAGTTTTCCACCTTTCCGCACAAGGCCTCAACAGAAGTGAAAAAACAAACCTTAAAGCTTTTGGAATGATAATTCATACTGTTTGCCAAGACAAGCTTTTCTGCAGTTATTCTTTCCGCTTCAGAAATTTCATTCCCATAAAAAAACACTTGATAATTAAATGTTTTTTCATATCTTTGCTTGTGATGCGTTTCATCGTTAATTATCTCAAAAGACGGAAGCAGATAGGAAATAGATCTGTCAAGAACTTCTTTTATAAACGGACTGTAGCAGCCATAGGTGCATTTGCTAATAACAATTACAGTATCAGCTTTTGAAAAATCAATTCCTGTATTCTCATATCCATCATGAATAACACATCTGCCGGGTGTTTTTATCCAGCAGCCAAAGCACCCAATACATTTTTTGATATTTCCGTTATCACAAATGATTTTGGTGCTTTCATCAATGTTCGGAAAAAGAGATTCAAATTGCTTTTCTGCCAAATCGTGAATAATCAGATTCATTTCAATCCTCCTTGCTTTGAAAATCCGGCTGTTCTTAAAACAGCTTCAACTCTTTTTTCCCAATCTTCGCCGATTACAACATTTGGCATAGCTGTAATTGCAGATAAGCCATGCACTAAAGCCCACATTGCAACAACTGTGTTTTCAATCTCGTAATCTGACATATTAAGTCTTGAAAAATACTTAAAAGCCGTTTTCTTTAATATGTCAAAGGGCGGGTTTTCCCCCGTTTTATCAAGAGAAAGCTGCACTTTAATATTTTTTCTTGAAAAAAGAAAATCAAAATAAGACGGATGGTGACAGAAAAACATTACATACGCCTTGCCAAGCTGAATAAACACTTCATTGCTCTCAGAATTTTCAGCTAAAGCCTTTTCAAGTTGTGCAGTAAACAAGCCCATAACATAATTTTGAATTTCGGATATAAAATCCTCTTTATTTTTAAAATGTGCATACGGAGCGGCATTGCTGACACCGCATTCAGTAGCAAGCTTTCTCAGCGACAAATTATCTTCGCCGTATTGATTGATAAGCAAAAGCCCTTTTTCCATAAGCTCACGCTTTAAATCACCGTGATGATATGAATGATTATCCATAACAGCCTCCTAATCTTTACACTGATAAGATTATAGCATTCAATCTTAACACTGTCAAGATTATAAAACAAAAAAGAGCGATATAAAATCGCTCTTAGTTTCTTAATTAATAAAGCTTTTCGCCGTTTTCGATAGCCATTACCTGATCAACTCTTGTTTGATGTCTGCCGCCCTCAAATTCTGTATTCAGGAAAACATCAACAAGCTCAACTGCAAGCCCGGCACCAAGTACCCTATCGCCAAGGCAAAGACAGTTTGCATCATTATGTAATCTTGTATATTTGGCACTGAAATAATCAGAGCAGGCACAGGCACGAATGCCCTTAACTTTATTTGCAGCCATGGAAATACCGATTCCCGTGCCGCAGCAAAGAACAGCTTTATCACATTCTCCGCTTACAACGCCGTCGCAGGCCTTTTGAGCTGCAATGGCATAATCAAATCTTTCAGGCGTATAACAGCCATAGTCTTTATACGCAATTCCCTTTTCCTCAAGGTATTTTTTTATTTCCTCTTTAAGCGGAAATCCGGCATGGTCTGATCCAAGTGCAATCATTTTAGTTCTCCTTTTTCAGCTTCAGTTCCCTTTCAGCCTGACTTAATCTTAAATAAACAGGCATAAGAGCTTCTGCTTTTATTGTTTTTTTATTTTCTGCCGCTTTGGAAACACCAACGCCGTTCTGATAGCGTTTTTCTTCCGAAGCCAAAGCAGTATTATCCAAATTAAGATGATGGTAGCAAAGCTCTGCACCATCCCCTGCTATAATAACATTTTCGTAATTCTTTAAGTTTTCCCTTAAATCTTCAAGAGAAATTGCCCTGTCTTTGCAAAGCCTTGTTATTTTGCCGTTTTCTGCTTTAAAAAGTGCATTATAAAACTGCATTCTTCTTGCATCCATAACAGCACAGATAACTGCATTTTCATCTAAAAAGTTATAAGCAATTGCTTCCAGTGTGGAAACACTTATACAGGGAATATCAAAGGGAAATGCAATGCCCTTAACGGTTGCAACGCCGATACGAACTCCCGTAAACGAACCCGGACCTGCCGTAACGGCAATTGCATCAAGGCTCTGATAAGCATTGCCGTCCATTACGGCTTCAATTAAGGGCAGCAGGGTTTCACTGTGCGTAAGCCCTTTATTAATCAATTCACTTTTTATCACTCTGCCGTTTTCGGTTAAAGCAGCCGATGCGGTTACGGCAGAGGAATCAACGGACAGAAGAAGCATTACTCCAATTCACCTTTTTTACAAATTTTAAATTCTCTTTCGTTATCGGAAATTTTAGATATATCAACAATAACTGCATCATCGGGCAAAGCGCCGTAGATATTTTCGCTCCATTCGGCAGCAATATAGGCATCTGTTTCGAGATAATCAAAGAAGCCTGTTGAGTACAAATCGTCCCAGCCGTCAATGCGATACATATCAAAATGATAGAGAGTTTTATCCTTGCCGCGATATTCATTGCAGATAGCAAAAGTTGGTGAGGACACATCGACTTCAATTCCCAGCCCTTTTACAAGGCCTGTTGTAAAAGCAGTTTTACCTGCGCCCAAATCACCGAGATAGCCTATTACAGTTCCTTTCGGCAGCTTTTTTCCTATTTTTTCCGCAAGGGCAACCGTTTCCTCATAGCTTTTTGTAATATACTTTTCCATAATCAGAAAAGACCGATTGTGTTGCCGTTTTCATCAATATCAATCTTATATGCCGCAGGCGCTTTGGAAAGACCGGGCATCGTCATAATAGAGCCGGTCTGGCAAACAAGGAAGCCTGCACCATTGGAAAGATTAACGGATGAAACAGTGATTCTGAAATCACTTGGCTTACCGAGCAACGCAGGGTTATCGGAAAGACTGTATTGCGTTTTTGCCATGCAAACAGGCATTTTATCAGCACCGAGCGCAACAAATTCCTCTATACTCTTCTTTGCCTCTTTCGTATAATCAACACCGCTTGCCCCGTAAATTTCACGGGCAATAGTTTCAATTTTATCATAAACAGACATATCAAGGTCATAAAGGCAATGGAAATCACTTTCCCTTTCGCAGGCTTCAACAACCTTTTCAGCAAGCTCAATACCGCCTTCTCCGCCTTCGGCAAAGCATTTGGTAACTGCAAAATCAGCACCCTTTGCTTCACAGTAACTTTTCACGAATTCGATTTCCTTTTCTGTATCTGCATAAAAATGATTTATTGCAACAACAACAGGAACGCCGTATTTTTTAAGATTATCAATATGAGCGCCAAGATTGACAGAGCCTTTTTCAAGAGCCTCCATATTTTCACCGATAAGCTCTGTTTTCGGAACGCCGCCGTTATATTTCATAGAGCGAACAGTTGAAACAAGCACAATACAGCTTGGCTTCAGACCGGCAAAGCGGCATTTGATATCAAGAAATTTTTCGGCACCCAGATCAGAACCGAAGCCTGCCTCCGTTACGCAGTAATCGGCAAGCTTCAGAGCTGTTTTGGTTGCTCTGACAGAATTGCAGCCATGTGCAATATTGGCAAAAGGACCGCCATGCATAATTGCAGGCGTATTTTCAAGAGTCTGAACAAGATTGGGTTTTATTGCATCCTTCAAAAGAACGGTCATAGCACCATCTGCTTGGATATCTCTGCAATAAACAGGCTGATTGTCATATGTGTAAGCAACAAGAATATTTCCGAGCCTTCTTTTTAAATCAAACAAATCCTCTGAAAGGCAAAGAATTGCCATAACCTCGGAAGCAACTGTTATAATGAAATGATCCTCTCTTGGGATACCGTTCAGCTTTCCGCCAAGAGAGCATACAATGTTACGGAGTGCACGATCATTCATATCAAGACATCTTTTAACAAGAACTCTTCTTTGATCTATATTAAGTGCATTACCCTGCTGAATATGATTATCAAGAATAGCGCACATAAGGTTGTTTGCACTTGTAATTGCGTGCATATCTCCGGTAAAATGGAGATTGATATCCTCCATAGGAACAACCTGACTGTATCCGCCGCCTGCAGCGCCGCCTTTTATTCCGAATACAGGACCTAAGGACGGTTCACGAAGAGCTATGATTGCATTCTTGCCGATTTTTGAAAGAGATTGACCCAAACCGATGCTGACCGTTGTTTTGCCCTCTCCTGCAGGAGTTGGGTTAACAGCAGTTACAAGTATAAGCTTTCCGTCTTTGTTATCCTTTACCCGGTTTATCAAATCATCCGAAAGCTTTGCTTTATAATGGCCATACGGCTCAATCTCGCTGCTGTCAATTCCGATTGATTTTGCAATTTCGGAAATAGGTTTCATTTCAGCCTGCTGTGCAATTTCAATATCACTTAACATAATCTTCCCCCACAGTTCAATTTTGTTCTTATATTATATATTAAAACCAATAATAATTCAACCTAAAAAAGTATATAAACATTGTTAATAATTTTCATCTTGAAAATAAAAGAGTTAGAGAATATAATATTAGCATATTGATGACAAAGGAGGCAGAGTGTGAATAATACAAAAAGAAAGACATCGCTTGGGGAATTCTTCAGCGGTCTTGATTATATTACGATAATAACGGCTGTCATCAGCTCTGTTTACGGATTTATTCTTGTTTACAGTGCTCTTTATTCAAAGCTTGATCAGGATACTCTGCTTAAATCCTCCATAAAAGCCATGCTTGTTACCGTGCTTTCAACCATCGTCGGCATTATAATCGCACTGATACTGTCGCTTATCAATTATGAAGCCATAAGCAAGCTTTGGCCTTTTATAGCGGCAGGCTGTATTGTAATGATGATTATTACATACTTTTTCGGCACAGGCCCCCCGGACAGACCGGATGCAAGAAGCTGGCTTAATTTCGGATTGTTCACCATTCAGACATCTGAATTTCTGAAAATCGGGTTTATTATTTCATTTTCGTATCATCTTGATCTGGTTAAGGATCATATAAACAGAATTAAAAACATTGTTCCTCTTGTAATTCACGGCCTGATTCCGATAGCTCTTGTTGTTCTTACCGGTGATGCAGGATCGGCACTGATTTTCCTTTTAATGTTCATCGGCATGCTGTTTTTCGCTAAAATAAACATTGGCTATTTTGTTGCAGGAATCTGCGCAATCGTTGTGGCTTTCATAAGTGCATGGAAGCTTGGGATTATCAACGGGCTACAGCGTTCAAGAATTGAGGCGCTGTTTTACCCAGAGCAATACGCAGATGTTATGTATCAGCAAACAAACGGCAAAATTGCCATGGGCAGCGGCGGTTGGTTCGGCCAAGGCTATTTACAGGGCAAAATGACACAGGGCGGCGCTGTTCCTGTTAACGAAAGTGATATGATTCTAACTGTTGCCGGAGAGGAATTCGGTTACATAGGCGCCATGGCTGTTATACTGCTTTTGGCAGTTCTTATGATCAGAATTGCAAAAATCGGTTTAAAGGCAAGAGATAATGTAGGATATTTAATGTGCCTTGGCATTTCGGTTATGCTTTTTGCACAGGTGCTTGTTAATGTTGGAATGGAGCTTTCTCTGCTTCCTTGTATCGGCATTACGCTTCCGCTCTTCTCTTCGGGAGGTTCTTCCAGTTTGAGTATTTATATAACGCTTGGAATTGTTCTTTCGGTTTACCGATACAGTAAGGCACAAAAGGTTTCATTATTTTACAAATATTAAACATACCTATAAAAAACAATTATGAAAATAAGGACTTGCAGGCAAGTCCTTATTTTTTATAAATATTACAACCGATATATAAACACATTATCAATATAAAACGTTGCAGCAAAAATATAAAAAAGATCTGCAACTTTTTGCACCGGAAATGTGTTATCTTAGATAAGAGGTGATGATTGATATGTCCGTAATAAACTTTGATAAACAGCGCTTTGATAATATATACCAAAAATATGCAGGTATAGTTTTCAGAACATCATATAATTTTCTCTTAAATAAAGAAGATGCAGAGGATGTTGTTCAGGAGGTTTTTATTAAGTATTTTATTCGTGATAAAACATTTAATGACGATAATCACGAAAAAGCGTGGATACTCAGAGTTACAGCAAATTTGTGCAAAAATATTTTACGTTCCAAATCCCGCAAAGGTCTGCCGTTGGATGAAACAATAAAAATCAATGATGATGATTTTGAAAGTTCCAGAATTAGGCATTTGGATTTAGAAAATACAATGTCTGAATTAACAGCTAATCAAAGAATGGCTATTCATCTGTACTATTATGAGCAAATTCCAATAAAGTATATAGCCAAAATAATGAAAACAAATGAAAATACAGTAAAATCTTATCTGTTACGGGCAAAAAACAAAATGAAAATATATTTTGAAAAGGAGTAAAATTATGAATTATAACGAATACAATAATAAAATTGATTTATCGGATGAGCTCTATGAAAAAACTTTCAACAGTGTTAAATCAGCAGTTTCAAAGCATAATCAGGCACACAAAAAAAGAAAAATGGCTCTGCTCTCTGCGGCTGCATGTTTTGTTGTATTTGCATGCTCAATTTCTGCTATGAAATATTCAGCAAAAAATCCTGCCCCCAACACACCCGGAACAGCCGTCGGCACACCGACAGAAGAGCCCGATAATGAGAGCAGCATAAAAATTACAACCGGGAGTTTAAAATATCCCCACAAAATTATTATTGACAATAAGATATACTCTCAGTATTATTTCGGAGATGCAAAGGGTGATAAAAATAATAATATTGAATTAAAGCAATCTGAAATAAGTGAATTAATATGTGAAATTGATTTTTTTAATCTCACGGATGATCTGACAAATTTTGAACCTATGAGTCCCGGAGATGCAAAAACTAACAGGTTTTATAAAGCGAAAGCTTACAGATATTCCAAGGCAGAAAGTGACAATGTAATTATAGTGCAGGCAAAAGATAAATACTATCTGTTTTATCTTGACGGCTTAACTACTGATTATACGATTGAGGAATTATTTAATATATATACAGCCAACGGAGCAAATAAAATTGCAGGTATTGAAATATGGCAGGATGAATTCTATAAGCTTACGGCCTCCGGTGCACAGGATACTGCAAACGATGAGGTTCGTCCGCTGCAAATCGGTACAATAAAAAATCAAGAGGCTATAAATTCCATATTAACTATTCTAAATAACAATCATTCCGCACACAGTAATCGCAATGATTATTTAAGTGAATATGATAAGGCTCTTAAAGAATATTATGACAGCGGTTTAATGAAAAATTATCCGCTGATGTCAGAATACGGAGTATATAAATTAAAAATTATATTTTCAGATGGAAGTGAATTAATTCCTGATAAATTCAGTTTAGATATATTGGTAAAAAAAGATTCGTTTTGCTTTTGTATCTGTGCTAAAGAAGATAAAACGAATTATCTATTAGATAATTCCGGGTATGATAAACTAACGGAAATAATCCATTCGGCAATACAGTAAGTATGGTTTTTACTAATTGTAACTGCAAAAGACAAAAGGACTTCAGAATGAAGTCCTTTTAATATTATTTTTCTTTTGGAGTTACATTCACATTCACAGTATATGTGCCGATTACCCAGCTATTACCCTGTGTATTTACTGATATGGAAAGCTTACACACAGTTGTTTTTTCAGTAATAGCATCCTCACCGTCCATTGGAGCAAGAGCAAGAACAAGGCTTGACTTATCAATTGTATCAATAACATTTTCATTTGCAACAATTCTGACTGTATTTGAAGAAATACCTGTGACATCCACATTATAGTTCTTCAGTTCGGGTTTAATATCTCTTCGGTAAATAGAAATATCCTTTGTTGCATATTCATCAGGAACAGTAACCGTTACCACAATCTTGTCTGTTCCGTCAAGCACCTTAATTCCGCTGATTTTATTTGTTTCAAATTCAAACTTATTTTCGCCAACATTAAGCTCTGCAAAAGAAATATTTCCAAGATTCAGAACCTTTAAATCAGAGCTTTCAAGAGCACCCACCTGGATTGAATTCACGGAATACTCAACATCAAGAAAGCTTAACGCATTTTCCGGACCGGAAACAAAGGAAACGGACGGCTTAAGATTCTGAACCTTAAGAATCGGAATTGTAGCAACAAAATTCTCGCCCTCGGGAATATCCACGCTGACATAATTAACAGCATTACCGTTTTCATCAACAGCTCTCGGCTGCAAATCAATTCGCTGGGATTCCGTTAACCCGTTTTCAAGGGCTATATCCGCAACAACCCTTTTTACATTGGACATATAGGTTCTGGGTCCTTTTACAATGACCATGCTTTGATTGATTGCCACATCGCCCACTACATATCCATCCGCAGCAAAGCTTTCGTTTGTGTAATTCAGTTCAAGAGGAAGCGTCTGCTGCTGTGCAACATCATAATATCCCTGTGCTGTAGTTGGGAAATGACTGACAATCTTAAAAGTATCGTCAACCGGCGAAACTTCAATCGGAACAGAAAGATAGCCTGTTGAGGTTACATTGCTTGTCTGAAGAGAAGCATTTATCTTTGTTTCATCAATATCCTTTGCAAGGTACTTTTTACAGGAAATCGTTACTTCAACAGTTAAATCCTTATTACCGTAATAATCAATGCCAAGCTGTTCAGCAAGCGTATCACTGAAATCAACACTTACAGGCACAGTAATCTTCTTTGTTGTTTCCGGGCTTAAATTCATTGAGGTAACAACCCATATAATAATTGCGGCAATAATCGAGCATACTATCAGATATCTGTCATTATAAACAAGCTTTCTGAAGGAAAACTTACGCTTTTTCTTAACATTATCCATTATTTTTTCTTCCTCCTTACAAGCTTTGCAAACATCTTGTCTCCGGCAGAAGAATCATTTGGAATAAATGTATTCATAAGAATATCTCTTAAATCTCCGTCTGAGATATCGCTTGTTATTGTTCCGCCTCTTGCAACAGAAATTGCTCCTGTTTCCTCAGATACAACAACGATAACTGCATCGCTTTCCTCCGAAAGACCGATTGCAGCACGATGACGTGTTCCGTAAGAAGCTATAACATCCTTCTTTGTTAAAGGCAGAATACAGCCTGCCGCATAAACCTTGCCGTCCCTGATAACCATAGCTCCGTCATGAAGCGGTGTTTTAGGGAAGAAAATGCTTTCAATAAGTGCACGGGTTGGTTTTGCATTAATAACCGTTCCGCTGTCTATAACATTGCCGAGAAGCGTCTGGTTTTCAAAAACAATCAATGCACCTGTTTTATTGTCGCTCATATTGGAGCAGGCCTTGATAACAGCCTCTATACCCTCTTCAACAGCAGCAAGCCCTACAGCAACATCGGGATGGATGATTGATTTAAGGCTTTTTCTTGTTGTTCCCTTACCGATTGATTCCAGAATACTTCGCAGCTCGGGCGCAAATATAACGGCGATTATAAGCAATATATTTGAGAAGATAGATTCAAACATATAGGTTGAAGCCTCCATATCAAGAAGACTTACAATAAAATAAATACACGCAAGAAAAAGAATTCCTTTAACGAGCTGCATCGCCCTCGTTTCTCTGATTATACGAACACATATATATATAATTACAGCAACAAGAACTATATCAAGAAAATCAGAAAATCGGAATGTTGAAAACACACTCAATATTCTATTAAAAAAATCTGTTATAGTATCCAGCATATGAAACTTCCTTTTAATGTTATTATATCTATTTTAACATATTAAATTATAATAATAAAGTCGAAATCACATTTTTTTCAATCTATTTAAAAAAATTTCACAATCCTTTACACCTGTAAACACGGACGGACAAAGGCGAACGGTTCCTCTGTCTATCGTTTTAAAGAAATTATGGGCAAGAGGTGCACAATGAAGGCCCGATCTTACGGCAATATTCCGTTCTGCAAGAAGAGCTGCCGTTTTCTCACTTGAATAGTCTTTAAAATTAAATGAAATAATCGGAGCGGACTTATATTTTTCGGGTTTGGGGCAATAAAGAACAACATTGCCGTTTTGGGACAGCCCGTTATAAAGATAATCCGTAATCTTTAATTCGTGATTATAAATATTATCTATTCCCTTAGAATGGATAAAATCTATTCCCGCCCCTAAAGAAAGGATGCCGCTGTTATTAAGCGTTCCTGCTTCCAGTCTATCCGGCAAAAAATCGGGCTGATTCGGATTGACAGACTCGCTGCCTGTTCCGCCGTCAATAATTGTGTCAAGATAAACATCATTTTTCACGGCAAGAAAGCCTGTTCCCATATTGCCGAAAAGGCATTTATGGCCCGGAGCACAAAGAATATCAATATTGCATTCTTCCGAATCAATAGGAATAATTCCGGCCGCCTGAGCAGCGTCCACAATAAATCTTATTCCGTGCTTCTTTGCCATCTCACCAAGTCTTTTAATCGGGAAAGCAACACCGAAAACATTGGATGCTGCCATACATACAATAAGGCTTGTATTCGGTTTGATGAGTCTTTCAAAATTTCTGACGGTTTCCTCTTCATTGAAGCTGAAATCAGCAATATCAAAGGATGCAGTGCCGGTATTCCGAAGATGATTAACCACCCTCCATACTGCATTATGCTCAAGCGAGGAAATAATTATATGATCTCCTTTTTTTACACTTCCTTTAATTGCCATATTCAGAGCCATGGTGCAATTCAAGGTAAATGCAACATTCTGCGGCTCAAAATGAAACATATTCCCTACTTTTTCACGAACAGAATAAATTCTTTCAGCAGTTTGAACAGATGCGGAATACCCGCCTCTGCCTGAATTAAAGCTATAGTTTTTTAAGGCATTCACTGAACTTGACAAAACATTCGGGGGCTTAGGATAAGAGGTTGCCCCGTTATCAAGATATATCAATGCCTTTCGTACCCAAGAACTCTTATAGAATTATTTTCAAGAATTTCTATTACGTTTCTGTTGCTTTCCTCTGCTTTTACAACATACCCGCAGCCGTCTCCCGGTTTTGGATTTTCAAGCCTTTTAACAGAGGCTTTGATTTTATTTTTATTTAAAACACTTTTTGCACGCTGTGCATTTGTAATGGAACCTACCTTTATATATAAATACATAATAAAAACCTCACTTTCTACATACTATGTGAAAATGAGGTTTTCGTTTAATTCAAATTATTTCTTGTCTTTCTTATTTGCTTTTTTCTGTGCCTTAGCAGCTTTTTTTGCTTCAAGCTCTGCAAGCTCTTCTTCACGCTTTGCCTTAGCCTCGGCCTCTTTTAAACGATCAGATTCTTCTGCTCTGATTTTAGCATCATCATAGAGGGCAGCTATTTCATCAAAATGCTTGAAGTTTTCTTCCTGTACAAGAAGTTTTCTGGCATCCATATACGGCTTGGCAGCTCTGTTGAACTGTGCAAACTGATCCTGAAGCTTCTTGGACTCAGCCTGCAATTCCTTTAATTTTGAAGAAACTTTTTTAATTTCAGCATCAAGCTCTTTAACCTTGTCATGTGCCTTTTCCTTGCGGGCAATTAATTTTTCCTTGTGAAGCTCATAAATCTGAGCATCGCATTCATCTTCCTGATCAAAAAGAGAGGTAAGAGCAGCCATATTCGGCTCTGCAAAATCATTGACTGAACCAAAATATTTATTGTAAGCCTTTTTAGCTGATATTTTGCTTTTTGCCAATTCAATATCAAACTTACGGATTTCTTTTTCCTCTTCGGTATTTTTAGGAAGTGCTTTTGCAGATGCAAGCTCCATATGAAGCTCATCCATTGAGGCATTCTTTATACCGCTGAGACCCTGCGCATAAACTGTTCTATATGCCGCAGATTCATGTTTCATAAGAGAAGAATCAAACTTATCAAGCTCAGCACATACGAATTTTGAAATTTCAATGTTTTCGTTATAAGCCAACGCTTCCTTATAGGCTTTCTTGGCAGCCTTGCGTTCTTCACCCTTAGGAACTGATTTATACATTTCCTTGGTTACATTCTTAGGTGATGCAACCGCAATTTCTCTTGCATCTCGAACCAAGTCAATAGCCTCAACAATCTGATGATCATCAAGTGCATTGTTACCATAGTCTTCAAACAATGATCTGATTTTCAGAACACGGATTACACATTTCTGCTTCATTTCATTAAAATCATAGAAGAAATACGGAACCATATTCAAAAATGCACCAACAGCAGCCATAATGATGAATACACCCATCAATTTATAAAGCAAGCCGGGCTCTCCTGTTGTAACATCAAGGATATCAAACGGCTTTTCATATCCGTTTCCTTCATAAACACCATAATGCTTCTGAACCATAGGAAGCACGGAGGAGGTAAGAAGTGTTACAATATTGCCTATTGTAAGTACAGTTGCAAACATGCCGTCAATACGTTCGCCTGTTCTGTATTGCTGATAATCACGGATATCAGCCTGAATTGCCGGCGTGGTAATCTGCTCAAATGCACCAACAAGCCAGTTAAAATACACACATATAAACAGCCACCAAATATTATGCATATTTATAATCATTGCCAAAATACAGATAATATTTGCGAAGTTAACAGAGATAAGAACTTTTTTCTTACCCCATTTACGAATACAAATCGGCGCAAGAATCATACCCCACATAGCTGCATTTCCCGTTAAAGTTTGAATTAATGCAAACTGTCCGCCATTACAGCTATGACCATAGTTATATGACCATGATAAAATACTGCCGTAAGCACCCTCAAGAAAGCCTACCCAGCCTGCAAGAGCAATGATCCAGAAGTATTTATTCTTAGCAACAGCCTTAAAGGAATCAATAAAGCTAATCTGAATTGTATGCGTTTTAGCCTGAACAATTTTTTCTTTTGTATTAGCAAAAACAACAATTGTTAATCCCATACCGATTAATGCAAATACGGGATAGGCAATTCTGTAAACTTTAATATCATAAAGATTATTATTTGTAGCAAACTGTGCAATCAGAGGCAGAACAATATTGATAATTGAAGGTGCAAGTGAATATACAACAGATTTTATAGCTAAAACATCGGTTCTCTCCTGTGTATTCGGTGAAAGAACGTGAATAAGATTTGTATAGGCATCATTAAAGAAATTAAAGAAAAACTGCAGTAATAAATTGAAGATTAAAACAACCGCACAGGTTGCAACATATTTACTGCTTTTTCCAAACATTTCCCCCTGAAAAAGCAATCCGAGTTTTTCATACGGGAACCAAACATAAGCAACTGCAATTAAAGCAGTAGGAAGACCCATCGAAAGCAAATAAGGTCTGTATTTACCACGCTTATCACGCGTATTATCAATCATATTTGCTCTTATGCCTGTTAACGGAATATTTGCAAGTGTTGAAATAAGATAAAGTATGTACATATCCATAGCATCAACACCGATTGCTCCGCCGACAATCATATTTGTTGTTGAAACAACAAGTGCCGTTCCCATCGCAATGATGAAATATGCGCCGATACCGCCGCCGGCATAGGCAACGATTTCTTTAAATGACATAAAACGCCCTTTTGGCGGATCATTCCAATAATACTTTACTTGGTCTATCATAGACGAAGCTTTTTGCTTTAATGAATTTTCTGCCATTTTTCTACCCCTTTTTTCTAAAAAATTTATAGCTTAAATAATTTAACATATTTTTAATTAATTAGCAATAAAAATTATACATTATTTATAAAAAAGACATAAAAAATTAAAAATTCATCATTTTTGCGCATTTTTCAAAGCCTTTTGCTTAAATCCTTCATCATACCTAATGCTGAGGAAAAAAAGCTTTTATATGCATTGCAATAATCCGAATCAAGCCTGTTGCGCTTGCAGCCACCCCCTCTGCACAAGGCAAAAAAAGCACATTCTTTGCATTTTTCGTCAACAGCAAAGCTTTCTTTTGTAAAGCGCTTTGCCTTTTTGCTGTGATGCATTTCGGAAAATGAGGCAGAATTTATATTTCCAAGCTCCCATTCATCTGTGCAGTAAAAATCACAGGGATAAACCGTGCCGTCACCCTCAACAACAAACTGCGTTGAACAAAAGCCATTCATCCCGCACTGCTCTGCGTTTCTTCCCCTGAGAAGCAGCATATAATTATCAAACGAACGGACAGACGTTCCGTTACCCATCCTGTTATCGTTGTAATACAACCGGAAAGCCTTTTCAAGGAAGAGCAAATAATCATCATTATTCATATACAAATCCTCATCAAAGGTCTTCTCAAACGGCTTCAAGCAATTAATATACTGAAAATTGCGAATACCGTTTGCTTTCATAAACTTATAATTATCACGAACAGAACCCGCCAGCTGTTTTGTTACAACAGACAAAACATTAAACCGAACTCCATATTTTTGCAGCATTTCAATACCGCTTAAAACATCATGAAAGGAAGAGGTGCCATCAGGATAAACACGATATTGATTCTGCTTTTCATTTCCGTCAAGCGATACGCCGATAAGAAAATTATTTTCCTTAAAAAAGCTGCACCATTCTTCAGTGATAAGCGTTGCATTGGTTTGCAGGCAATATGTAATCCTTGAATTATAAACATTATGCTTTTTTGCAAGTGCGGCAAAGGATTGATAAAAATCAATGCCCGAAAGCATCGGCTCACCGCCCTGAAAAGTAAATATAATTTCCGTACCTTTTGTGTACTCCACTGCCGACCTGACAATATTTTCGGCAGTTTTGAGATTCATAAAACCCTTTGAATATTCCTTCCTCTCCGAAGAAAGCGAGGAATAAAAGCAATATTTACATTTTAAATTACACAAGGAGGAGGATGGCTTTATCATTACGGATACCGGCATTATCTCACCTCGATTTCAGACAGTACCTGACCCACATTTTTGCGAATAACAAGCTCTGCCCTGCCGTCGGCAGGAGTGGAATCTCTGTTAATAAGAACGAAATGCTTTCCGCTGAAATAAGACAAAAAGCCTGCTGCAGGATAAACTGCAAGACTGGTGCCTGCTACTATGATACAGTCTGCATCTGCAATAGCGTTTACAGCACCGTTAACGGTTTTATTATCAAGCCCTTCTTCATATAAAACCACATCGGGCTTAACCGTTCCTCCGCAGCTGCATTTCGGGATTCCGGATGAATTCAGTATAAATTCGGCAGGATAAAATTTTCCGCATTTTGAACAGTAATTTCTTAAAACCGAACCGTGAAGCTCAAAAACAGTTTTACTGCCTGCTTTTTGATGAAGTCCGTCAATATTCTGTGTAACAACAGCCGAAAGCCTGCCTGCTTTTTCAAGCTCGGCAAGCTTATAATGGGCATGATTCGGCTTTGCGTCAAGACAAAGCATTTTTTCTCTGTAAAAATCGTAAAAATAATCCGTGTGACTGCAAAAAAATGTATGAGAAAGGATTTCTTCGGGAGAATAATCGTACTTTTGATTATACAAGCCATCCACCGAACGGAAATCGGGAATTCCGCTTTCCGTTGATACACCTGCACCGCCGAAAAATACAATCTTTCTGCTGTCATCAATAATTTGCTGTAAGTTCATGGTTTCACCTTTATATGATTTCATCAATATATATCACCTTTGTTCCTGCAGAGGATAATGCCTGCACATATTCCTTATAAAGAAAAGCTGTTCAGCAATAAAAGCAAAGGAAACGACTGATAATACTTTTGAATGAATCAGAAATTCATATTATTCCAGCCCCATTGTGTTGAGCCGTTGTATTTTACATAAAGCTTATCGGCAGGAATGGAAAGTTCATCTTCAAATATTCTGCACACCTCTTTGGTCATTTCAGCGCACTGCGCATCCGTTGACTTTCCGAAAACAGAGATGTCAACAAAAGCCATCGGAGCTTCCTCTCCCTTAAAGTACATTGAGCATTTGTCTTCAAAGCTAATCATAAGCCAGCTTTCGCTTTTACCTAAAATCTCTATTGCCTTGCCAAGCTTGGTTTTTAAAGCAAGTTCCTTTTCCTTTGAAATTTCAACATTTGTGTTTGTGTTAATAAACGGCATAATTTAACTCCTTTATTTTTTTATATTATTGTTGTATAATAACTGCACAATTATTTTATTATAATTGATAATTCAAGTCAATAGAGGCAAAGAATACAATATGAAAAAGATACTTATTGCGCTTTCGGGCGGAGTAGACAGCTCGGTTGCAGCAGGAATTATTACAAAAGAATATGAGGCCGTCGGCGCAACGATGAAGCTTTACTGCAGCAGCGAAACCGATTTAAGAGATGCGGAAAAAATCTGCAATAAAATCGGCATACCGTTTCATCTTCTTGATTTTGAAGAGGATTTTAAAAACTCTGTTATCAGGGATTTTATCGAAACATACAAAAACGGCGGAACACCAAACCCCTGCATCGTCTGCAACAAAGTTATGAAATTCGGCAAGCTGCTTGAGGCGGCAGGAGAATTTGGCTGTGACGGCATTGCTACGGGCCATTATGCAAACATAGAATACAGAAACGAACGCTACTGCCTGAAAAAGGCGGCAGACTTATCCAAGGATCAGAGCTATGTGCTTTACGGTTTAACACAGGAGCAGCTTTCCAAAACAATTTTTCCGCTTGGTAATATGAGCAAAGAAAGCGCAAGAAAATATGCCGAAAAGCTGAGCTTTGATAATTCGGATAAAAAGGAAAGTCAGGATATCTGCTTTGTTCCCGACGGCGATTATTTTGAATTCATAGAAAGCTACACAGGCGAGAAATTCAAAAAAGGCTGCTTCAAGGATAAAAACGGAAATGTATTGGGAACACATCGGGGGATAATTAAATACACCATTGGGCAAAGGAAAGGATTAGGGCTTGCCCTTCCCCATCCGATGTATGTTTGTGAGAAAAATATTGATACCAACGAGGTTATTCTCTGCACAAACGAGGAGCTTTTTGAAAAAGAGGTTTTTGTTTCAGAATTCAACTGGGTAAGCATTGAAAAGCCCAACAGAGAGTTTAAGGCAAGCGCTAAAATACGATACAATATGAAGGAACAGCCCTGCACGGTTTATCCGCTTGCAGACAATAAGGTTAAAATTATTTTTGATGAGCCGCAGAGAGCAATTACAAAGGGGCAGTCTGCCGTTGTTTATGACCACAATTATGTTATAGGCGGAGGAATCATTGATTAACACCGTAATAAGCAGAGCAAAAGGTCCGAAGTAATCTTCGGACCTTTTTATGAAAAACTAAACAAAAACAAAATGAATAAGCAGCATATAGCTTATTGTACCTGCCGAAATGCTCAGCAGCGTATTTCTTTTCCAGAGATGAGCTGCCGCAGTTACGGCAACACCGATAAGCTTGGGAGCTATAACGTTTAATTCTCCGCCTGTAAAATCGGAAAGGCAATATATAATCAGAACACCGATAATTGCCGTTGGAAGAATGTTGCCAAGATATTTCACAAATTTCGGCACTTCTTTTTTTCCGCCGAAGAGCGCAAAGGGAATCACTCTTGTTGCAAAGGTGCATATTGCAGCAACAGCAATCATAATAATTACCTGTGAATTTGAAAGAGGCATAATTATTCTACCCCCTTTTTATCTACGAAAGGCTTAATTGCGGAAAGCAATGCAACGGTAAGAATAAGTGACGGCAGAAGAAACTTATCTGCGCCGAAAGCAGCAAGACATACAGCCGCACAGCCAATTCCGATAATGCCCGTTATTTTGTTTTTAGCGGCAAGCATCTGGTCTATGAAAATCACAACGAAAAGAGCAGTCATAGAGAAATCAACGCCGGTAAAATCAATCGGAATAAGCTGCCCTGCAAGCGAGCCTATTATGGTTCCGATTATCCAGTAAACATGGTCAAAAAGCCCGATGAAATATCTTGCCCGTACCTCATCAACATCATTCGGAACCGTTTTGAAGGAGGTGTTAACAGAATATGTTTCATCCGTTAAGGTAAAAATCATAAACGGATAACGCCAACCGCCTTTTTTAAAGGTTTCTATATAAGACAGGCCATAAAAAATATGACGGGAATTCACAAACAATGTCATAAAAGCAACCGTTGGAAGAGATGCGGCGGAGCTTAAAAGAGATACAAGAAGGAACTGCCCCGATCCGGCATATACTACAAGGGAAATCAAAACAGCCCACAGAACATTATACCCTGCCTCATACAGCATAATGCCGAAGGCAGAGCCAAGGAAAAGATACCCGAACAAAACCGGAAGTGATTTTGAAAGAGCAAATTTAATTGTTTTAAGCTTATTATCCTTCATAACGATCCTCTTCAATCAAAACTGCTAACTATTATATAAAAATATAACAGAACTTTCAACAAAATATTGTATTTATCGAAATATAATGATAAAATTAAAAAAGAAAGCGAGGAATATATATGAACATCTGGCACAACATATCTCCGAAAAGAATCAGAAAAGACAGGTTTTACGCCGTAATTGAAATTTCAAAGGGCGGAAAAAACAAATACGAACTTGACAAGGAAACAGGAATGCTTAAGCTTGACAGAGTTCTGTTTACCTCTACACATTATCCTGCAAACTACGGTTTTATCCCAAGAACCTATGCAAGCGACAACGATCCGCTTGACGTGCTTGTTCTGTGCAGTGAAAAAATTCAGCCTATGACAATTGTTGAGTGTTCGCCTATCGGTGTTCTTATAATGGAGGACAGCGGAGCTAAGGATGAAAAGATTATTGCCGTTCCCGTGAATGACCCCAACTACAACTGCTATCAGAATATAGATCAGCTTCCGAATCACAGATTTGATGAAATCAAGCATTTCTTTGAGGTTTATAAAACCCTTGAAAACGATAAAAGCACCTCTGTTACCGAAGTTAAGAACAGAGAAGCAGCCGAAGAAATCATTGAAAACTGCATAGAGGAGTACATAAAGAAATTTCAAATGTAAAAGGAGATTGCACCTTGGACAGCAAATTTACGGATAAGGAAAAACGCAGTTTTCTGTTTAAAAAGCACATAAAAAACCATTGGTTTGAATATCTTTTAGATATAATCGGACCGTTAATACTTACAGCCGTCTTGCTTTACATCTGCAAAGCAGAGAATTTTATTTACGGAATAATTGCATCGCTTGCTTATTCCATTATTAAAATTACATATAATCTTTATCATTATAAAAAAGAATATATTGATAAAAGCATAAAATAAAGGCTCTTAATGAGCCTTTATTTTATGCTTTTTTTATTGCCTTTATGATTGTTGAAAGCTTCGGAGTTGCACCGTAAAGCAGAACTCCTGCACGATAGATTTTAGCTGAAACAACGCCAACACCAATTACCGAAGCAATTAAAATGACAACAGAGATAACAATTTCATAGGCAGAAACCGTACTCATTGCTATTCTGGTGAACATAACAATCGGAGATGTAAACGGAATATAGGAGCAGATTTTCATTAAAATGCTGTCTACAGAGCCGGATGCAAGAGAGAAAACATCAACCATAAATGCAATGATAAACAAAAATGTTACGGGCATAACCGATGTATTGATATCCTCAAGCTTTGATGCGGTAGAGCCGATTGCACCGTATAAAAAAGCATAGAGGAAAAATCCAAGAAGGAAGAACACAAGCATATACACAAGAATATGTGCAGGCATATTGAATATGGAAGCAACAATATCCAAATCGGAAAGATATGCTTTATTAATATTGTAGCAGACAAAGGCTGTTCCGAAAACTGCAACAAGCTGAATAAGCCCTGCCAGACAGGAGGAAACCACCTTTCCGAATATCATACTTGTTGGATTCACACTTGTAATCAGAAGCTCCATAGCCCGTGAGCTTTTTTCCGAGGCAACATTTGTTGCAACCATTTGACCGTAAATAAGAATAACCATATAAAGAGCAAAAATCATGATATACGCATAAAAGAAATTCTGCATCTGGTCTTTTCCGAGCGTAACAGAAGTATGCTGAATCTGCGGATTCAGTATCTGACTAGCCTCTTCAGCCGGAATGCCGTTTTCAAGCATTGCGGACATCCGGTAAGCCGATTTCAGAATTTCATCAGCAACAGACGCATTAACGTCATAAAGAGAAAGATCATTTACATAATATGTATATTCCGTTAAAGACTTTATAACAAATGCGCATTCGGCTTTTTCATCTATGATTTCCTGCTTTATCGCTTCCTCATTATCTCCGGATACAACCACACTGTACTCAGAAAATGCCGATACAAAAGCATTTTTGACTGCTGCTTCATTATCCACCTGATCACAATGAACAAGCATAACAGGCATATTTTCTGTATTGACCGCATCATCACTGCCAACGCTTTCCGATATACGGGGGAAAAACAGAACGCATACGATTGCAACAACTAAAAAAACTGTAACACCGATAAAAACCTTATTTGCAAGGTAGCCTTTTAATTCAAATTTAAGAATTTTGCCAAACTGTTTCATTATGCTTCCTCCCCTTCCGTTTTATCACTTGCATATTCAACAAATATGTCATTAAGCGTTGGTTCAAATACCTTTATTTCATCTATATCATAATTTTCTGCAAGCTGTTTTATAACAGACTGTTTTTCTTCAGGAGATGAAAGTGTTATGAAAAGAGAGTTATCCGAATTTAGAACAGCACCGAAATCCGAAATGATTTTATCCTTGTCTTCAGAACGAACAACAAGCTTATTTCGCGGATAATTATGCTTAATGCTTTGCAGATTTCCCGAAAGTGCAACCGAACCGTTATTCAAAATTGCAATATCGTTGCAGAATTCTTCAATATAATTCATCTGATGACTGGAAAAGAAAACGATTTTTCCCTTTTCAATTTCCTCTTTCACAACATCCTTAAGAAGCATGGCATTTACAGGATCAAGGCCGGAAAAGGGCTCATCAAGAATAATAATCTGCGGATTATGGGCAAGTGCGGTTATCAGCTGAATTTTCTGCTGATTTCCCTTAGACAGAGTATCCAGACGCTTATTTTTATACTCAAGCATATCAAGGCGTTTCAGCCAGTAATCAATTGCTTTTGAAGCATCTGCTTTTCTCATACCCTTAAGCTCTGCAAAATAAATAAGCTGATCTATGATTTTCTTTTTGGGATAAAGTCCCCTTTCTTCGGGCAGATAACCAAACTGAACATCGTTATAGTCAATCGGCTTTCCGTTAAAAAGAATTTCACCGCTGTTTGCCGAAAAAACATCCATCAGAATTCTGATTGAGGTTGTTTTTCCCGCACCGTTTCTTCCGAGCAGACCAAAGGCTTTTCCGCCCTCTGCCGTAAGAGAAACATTTTTCAGCACCTGCTTTTCGCCGAAGCTTTTGCAGATATTTTTCATTTCCAGTGTCATATTCCACATCTCCTTAAACAAAAAAGTACGCAGCCGAAGCCACGCACTGAAAAACGCAGCCTGACTTCTGTTGCCACACAGTTCATTCCAAAGCAGGAAATGACAAATCAAAGCATACGCTTTTACCGATAGTATGCCTGCTTCAGGAAATATTAAACTGTGTGGCATATTTATTTTATCATAATAAAACAAAAAGTCAAATGATATCTGAAAAGAAAAAGGAGCGATAATCAAATCGCTCCTGAAAGTTTTATGTATATAAAACTATGCACCGCGGACTTCCTCACAGCGATTGAGAAGCTCTGACCAGCGGCGGTCAACCTCTTTCTGGAATTCTTCAATCATCCACTCATTTTCCGGCTTGAACATATGCTTGAATCTTCCCTGCTTAACAAGCCATTCCTCAATCGGAACATAGTTTCTTGGCTCATAGTTAAGAATCCATCTGCCGTCCACAACCTCGAATAACGGCCAATAGCGGGTTTCTACCGCAAGCTTACAGATTTCCATAATATCCCATGTGTTATATCTCCAACCACGCGGACACGGAGCCATAATGTTAAGGAATGCGGCACCCTTGGTATAAATAGCCTTTTCGGACTTTACGTGAAGGTCACGGAAATTTGAAAGGAAGGTAGTCTGTGCAACATAAGGCACCTTATGCTCCGCAATAATAGCAGATAAATCTTTTCTGTACTGCGTTTTGCCGTTTGAAGCATTGCCTACGGGAGTTGTTGTTGTATCTGCAAACATAGGTGTTGCAGAAGAACGCTGAATACCGGTATTCATATAAGCGCCGTTATCATAGCAGACATAAACCATATCATGGTTACGCTCCATAGCGCCTGAAAGAGACTGAAAGCCGATATCATATGTGCCGCCGTCACCGCCGAAGGTTATAAACTTATATGTATCATCAAGCTTTCCCTTGCGCTTCAGTGCATTGTATGCACCCTCAACGCCGCTCATTGTTGCACCGGCATTCTCAAACGCATTATGAATATAGCTGTCTTGATATGCTGTATAAGGATACATAAAGGATGAAACCTCAAGACAGCCGGTTGCATTACCGATAACAGCCTTATCTCCCGGTTTTAATGCTTTCAGCACGTTTCTGACAGCAATTGTTCCGCCGCAGCCTGCACACATTCTGTGACCGCCTGCAAGACGCTCTTCTCTGCCGATAAACTCTTTAAAATTATACATTGAAAAGCACCTCCTTATTCTCTTACGCCCATATAGCGGTATGGCTCTGCAACCTCACCTGCTTCGGCGATTTTTTCAAGCTCGCTATATATGCCAATCATATCTTCAACCTTAACATCCCTGCCGCCGAGGCCGTAAACATAGTTTACTGCAAGGCAGTCTGATTTTGCTCTGTAAAGAGCAGTGGTAACCTCTGAACCGATAGGACCGCAGCAATCATTGTAGCTTTCCGTTCTGTCCATAAGAGCAACTGCCTTAACATTTTTAAGAGCTTCTGCAATTTCACTGCCCGGGAACGGACGGAACAGACGGATTTTAATAAGGCCAACCTTTTTGCCCTGTGCTCTCAATTCATCAACGGCATCCTTTGTTGTGCCTGCCGCCGAGCCGATAATAACAACCGCTTCCTCGGCATCTTCCATTTTATATTCTTCAAAAAGCCCATACGCTCTGCCGCTGATTTTCTTAAACTCTTCAGCAACATCAAGCGTAACCTGCTTTGCGTTCTTCAATGCCTCTGCCTGTGCTCTTTTGGCTTCAAAATAGTAATTTGTAACACTGTAAGGACCGACAGCCATCGGACATTCAGGATTAAGAAGATAATGCTCAGGCTCATATTCGCCGACAAAATCCTTAACCTCTTTATCCTCAAGAAGATTGATATTTTCAACTGCGTGAGAAGTTATAAATCCATCCTGACAAATCATAACAGGAAGCATAACATTTTTATGCTCGCCGATTCTGTAGGCCATAACAAGATTATCATAAACCTCCTGATTGTTTTCAGCATAAATCTGAATCCAGCCTGCATCTCTTGCACCCATAGAATCACTGTGATCGCAGTTGATGTTAATCGGACCGGATAATGCTCTGTTTACAAGCGTAAGCACGCAGGGCAGTCTGTTTGATGCAGCAAGATACAGTTCTTCCCACATAAGAGCCATACCTGCCGATGATGTAGCAGTTACGGAACGTGCACCTGCTGCTTCTGCACCGATAACAGCGGACATAGCCGAATGCTCGGATTCAACGGGGATGAATTCGGAATCCACCTTTCCGTTTGCAACTAATTTTGAAAAATACTGCGGAATTTCAGTTGAAGGAGTAATCGGGAAAGCCGCCATAACATCGGGATTAATCTGGCGAAGTGCCTCTGCAACTGCTTCATTACCGCTTAAACGATCTCTTCTGGCCATGTTTATTTTACTCCTTTCATTGTGATTGCGTCTGTGTGGCAAGCCTTAACGCATATGCCGCAGCCTTTGCAATGGTTATAATCGAAAGCACCGCGCTTTCCGTTTACAACAGGAATAACACTGTCCGGGCAAACAGGCACACACAAAAGACAGTGCACACACAAATCCTCGTGAAGCTCAGGCTTAACGGATGTCCATTCGCCTGTATTGAATTCCTCAGAGGTTTTTGAACCGTAAATCTGCATACCCTCTGTTAAATCCTGCCATTTACAATCTAAATTAAGTTTACTAAGATCTGATTTCATATCCGCTTACCTCCTATTTAACCTCATCATAAGCCATTTTAAGAGCATTCATATTGCCCTCAATAACTTCAGGCTTAGAAGAAAATTTATGCATAAACGAAGCTTCCATTTCCGTAAGGAATTTATCCCATTCCATAACACCTGTAATTTTTACAATTCCGGCAAGCATAGGCGTGTTCGGGAAATACTTACCAAGGCAGGCAACCGAAACCTTGCGTGCATCAATTGTAAATATCTTTCCTTCATATCCGTTTAAATGCTTTTCAATTTCATCCTTTGACTTTGAAGTATTAATCAGAACTGCACCCTTAGGGTTCAATCCCTCTGTTACATCAATAGCCTCAAGAAGGCTTTCATCAACCACAACAACATAATCGGGATGATAAATATTTGAATGAACTCTGATTTCATCGGGGCTTATTCGGTTATAAGCCGTAATGGGCGCACCCATACGTTCAGGGCCGTATTCAGGAAAGCCCTGAACATAGCTGCCTGTTTTAAAAGCAACATCTGCAAGAAGAAGAGCAGCGGTTTTTGCACCCTGGCCGCCTCTTCCGTGCCAACGAATTTCAACACAATTTTTCATATGTTTTCTCCTTTCAAAATTCATAATATAGCTATAAACCGCAACACCGTGATACTTTTTTCACCCACGGCGTTAATTTTTTCTTAAGCAAAAAATTAACGCCTCTTTACCCTAAGGCAAAGAGGCGATATAAATATACCGTGGTACCACTCTAATTCGTCAATACTGACGCACTTATATGAACAAACATTCACTGCCGTTATAACGGAGGCAACCGTCTGCACTTACTGATTTTCAGCACAGCCACTCGGAGAGGATATTACGATTTTTCTTTTACTGCCTTACACCTGCCGGCAGCTCTCTGAGAAAAGAATGAAACCGATTTTTGTTCTCGTCTGCGTGTTTCAATATTAATTGAGAAAATTATAATACAAGAAATTTTGTTTGTCAACAATTTTCTTAAAACTAACATTATTCGGTAATAACCGTTATTTCCTATTCCATGTACTGCCTTGTTTAGGTCGCAGTTGACTTTACCAATAGCCGAGAACATGCTGAATAACAAGGCTTACGGCAGCAATTGCCACCCAGCAGCAAAAGCCCATTGCAATCGGCTTGCCGCCTTTCTTTATGAGATTAACAATATTTGTGTTCAAACCGATTGCGCACATTGCCATAGCGATAAAGAATTTAGCAAGCCATTTTGCGCCCGCCACAAAATAATCATTGTAAAAATCAGCAAAGCTGCCCGTCGGCAAGAGTGATACTGCGGTTGTTATCAGTGAAGCCACTACAAAATAAAGAATAAACCATGGAAAAATCGTTTTAAGAGAAACCTTTGTTCCCTTTTCGCCCGCTTTTTTTGCATTCCTTGTTCTCATCAGGGCAAGCACAAGCGTTATGGGAATAATTGCAAGCGTTCGTGTAAGCTTAACGGTAGTTGCCTGCGCAAGCACCATACCATTGGTGGACATCATACTGTCCCATGCAGATGCGGCGGCAGTTACGGACGAGGTATCATTTACGGCAGTACCGGCAAAAAGTGCAAAGCCATCATTGCTGAGTCCGATTGCATTACCTAATGTAGGGAAAATCAGAGCCGCTATCACATTAAAAAGAAAAATAACCGAAATAGACTGCGCAATCTCCTCATCATCGGCATCAATAACCGGAGCAGTAGCCGCAATTGCCGAGCCGCCGCAGATGGAAGAACCGACGCCTACCAAAACGGAAACCTTTTTATCCACTTTGAGAAGCTTACATAGAACTGCAGCCATAACAAGCGAAACGGTTATTGTAGCAATAATAACGGGCAGACTTTTACCGCCAACGGAAAGCACGGTTTTAATATTAAGTGTAAAGCCGAGAATGATTACCGCCCATTGCAGAATTTTCTTTGAAGTAAAGATAATTCCTGCCTTCATATTTTTGCTGCCTGCAAAATTTTTAAACACTGCAGTAATTACCATACCGATAACAATAGCAAAAACAGGGGCCCCGATTACTTCAAACGAAAAGCTGCCGATATTTATACCTGCAAGCAGTGTTGACATACCTGCAACCACTGCGCAAATCAGAATTCCAAGACCTTTTTCTTTAATACCTTTCATTCACATTCCTCCGTTCCGAAGAAAAATAATAACATAAATACAGCAATATAGCAATAAAGGAAATATCAAAAAGTATTTTATGACATATTTTTCGATTTATTTATATTTTGTAATAGCTGAATCGTTCAATTCTCTTAACTGCAATGTTTCTGTTCTGCCAGAAACGGCACACACAATCATAATCACAATCGTTTGAAACAATATAATAATTGCACTTGGGATTTTTCTGTATACAGGCGCCAAGATAGGTTGAAAGCTGAAAATCAAGTGCATTTGCCTTGTTTGTTTCAACCTTTATATAAACCTTTTTTGCTTTGATTGATTCAAATTCTTTATGCAATTCCATAGTAATATACGGTGCTGACTTGCTGTAAAAAACTACAATCTCATCCTTTTTGGACAGGTTCAGCAAAGAGATGCCCTCAAGCATTTTTCCTTTTTCATTTTCCAAATCAATTAAAATACAATCCATTTTATTACCCTCAATAAAAAATGCACAGCCGAAGCTGTGCAATAAAACGCACGCCCCGATAGTCGCGAAACCAATAAAATCCATAGCAACAGTGTGCATTTAATAGAGCGTGCATTTTTATCAAGTGATAAAAAGACACACTATTGCTATGTTTATATTCATTTGGTTTCGCAGTTTTATTTTACCAAACTGCAGCCGACAAGTCAATAAAAAAAGAAAGGTCAAGGAACACTCTGTATACGCAGGGTGTTTCAAGCCTTTCTTTATCGGTGCATTGAGGATGCCATTCCTCACGGAAAAATGGATTTACAGATATAAATATTATTTGATACTCTTCCTTTTTTTGCAGTAAAATACGGCTACACTTACGATTTCCGCAATATACACAACTGCAAAAACAGTTTTGATTATATTTAATTTGTACATTCCTTCCTGCCAATCCGCAGTTGTAATCACTTTTACCAGTAATTCGCCGTCAGCGTTAAATTCATACTCATACGAAACAACCGATTCATTGCGATGAACAAATTTGCATACAACATTATTGTTATCATCCGTAATGAAGTCATAATTTTCTGCATCTTCATCCTCTGCTTCTTCCTCAAAATCATCGGATTCAGCAATGTTGTAAATGCTGTTGAACGTATTTTCCTGTTCAACCTCTGTTTCCATAAGGGTAACAAAAGCTTCTTTATCATATATTTTTCCCTCAGTCAACGCAGCAGGATCGCCGCTTTCCGTAATTACATTATATACGCCAAAGGTTATGAACAGCACAACGGCAAGCACAGCAAGAGAACCGGCTTTTAATATAAGGTTATGCCTGCATTTTTTATACAGAGCATGCAGATTTTCTTTTTTTGCCGTTTTCAGACCTGCAAAACTGCACAGCAGCAGACTTGCAAGCAAAAACGGAACAGCGTATAAAGCACCGTATAACATCCAGCTTTTTCCCTCAATACCTAAGTAAGAATCATCAGGGAATATTACAAGAGGCAGGCAGAACGCAGTTAAAACAGCAATAAACGAGAGAACACTGCCTGCAATATTAACAAAGGTGCATTTTAGTCTGCCGATTTCCTCATCCCCTGTATTAACATCGGAAACAGAGAAAAACGCTTTATTGGTAAACACAAGCTGACACACAAACGAAACGGCAAAGAATGAAACCGAAACAAAAAAACCGATATAGGCTCTGTTAAATCCCAGATTACAAACAGCCGCAGCAACCAAACCCAAGATAGCTACCGCAATTACAACACAGCTTCTGTTTTTAAACTCAGATAAGGTAGCTTTTAAAATCCTTTGCTGCTGTTTTTCGGCTTTCGGTGACAGATAAGCATCATTAGCATTTGATTTAACAGCCTCTGCTGCTTTTCGTTCTCCGCAAAGAAGCTCATCACATGTAACGGAAAATATTTCCGCTATAACAGGTATCAAAGAAATGTCAGGGGAGCATTCATCCCGTTCCCAACGGCTGATTGCTTTATCAGACACATTCAGCTTTTCTGCCAATTCCTTTTGTGTTAATCCGTTTGCCTTGCGCAGTGCGGCAATAAACTGTCCTATTGATTTATTTGCCATAAGTTAACCTCCGAAAATTCAATTACATTCAGAATACGGCCGTATAATGTACCTTCATTCTACAAAAGCAACAGAAAAAATACCAGCCCGAAAACCGTAATTTACTCTCGCAAAGCGAGAATTGAGCCATTAAAAATTGAAAGCTATTAAAATTATAGCATATTTCAACTGTAAATACTACAATACACAAAAAAGGAGCGGATAACCGCTCCTTTTCCAAAAGAAAAATATTTTTTGCTGTTATATCGGAACTATGTCTAAAGAATTTACGTACTAAATCACGATGCTATCAAACGCTCCACCGGAGCGTTTTCCCAAAAACCTGCTGTTTTTGGAGCATCGGGCAGCCGCAGCAATCTGAATACAATGATAAAAAACAAGGTGGCTAATGCCACCTTTTGTTTTTTTAATACATACCGCCCTGTGCTGCGGCTGCCATAGCAGCGGCATTGGCAGCATCTGCCTGCGGATCTTTAATATCCGTTACGAGGCTTTCCGTTGTAAGCACCATAGCAGCAACGGATGCTGCATTCTGGATTGCGGAACGGGTTACCTTTGCAGGATCTACAATACCATTTTCAATCATATCGCAATATTCATTTGTTGCAAAGTTGAAGCCGTAACCGTTTTTGTTTGATGTTTTAATCTTATCAACAACAATTGAGCCTTCCATTCCGGCATTGGCAGCAATCTGGCGAACAGGCTCTTCAAGTGCCTTAAGAACAATTGCTACACCTGTTTTGAAATCTGCATCATCAGTATCAAGAAGAGCCTCAACAGCAGGAATTGCATTAATAAGCGCAACACCGCCGCCTGCAACGATACCCTCTTCAACTGCAGCCTTGGTTGCTGCAAGAGCATCCTCAATGCGAAGCTTCTTTTCTTTCATCTCCGTTTCTGTTGCGGCGCCAACCTTGATAACGGCAACACCGCCTGCCATTTTAGCAAGACGTTCCTGAAGCTTTTCCTTATCAAATTCAGACGTGCTTGATTCAATAGCTGTTTTGATCTGGCCAACACGAGCCTTGATTTCATCACCTGAACCTGCACCGTCAACAATAATTGTGTTTTCCTTTGTTACCTTAACCTGGCGAGCCTTACCGAGCATAGCCATTGTTGCATCCTTAAGTTCAATACCAAGGTCTGATGTAATCACCTGACCGCCTGTAAGAACAGCAATATCCTGAAGCATATCCTTTCTTCTGTCACCGAAGCCCGGAGCCTTAACGCAAACACAGGTAAATGTTCCGCGAAGCTTATTAAGAAGAATGGTTTGAAGTGCTTCACCCTCAACATCCTCTGCTACAATTACAAGCTTCTGTCCGCTTTTAAGAACAGATTCAAGAAGCGGAAGAATATCCTGAACGGTTGAGATTTTCTTATCTGTAATCAAAAGAAGCGCATCATCAATAACAGCTTCCATTTTATCGGTATCCGTTACCATATAAGGGCTGATATAGCCACGGTCAAACTGCATACCCTCTACAACCTCGCAAACCGTATCGGCTGTTTTGGATTCCTCAATTGTAATAACGCCGTCGGAAGAAACCTTTTCCATAGCATCGGCAATAAGTGAACCAACATATTCATCAGCGGCGGAAACCGTTGCAACACGGGCAATATCATCGTTGCCCTTAACCTGCTGTGAAGCAGCCTTAACAGCATCAACAGCAGCATCAACAGCAGCCTTAATACCATTCTTAACAACCATAGGATTAGCACCTGCGGCAACGTTCTTCATACCCTCTCTTACAAGAGCCTGAGCAAGAAGTGTTGCAGTTGTTGTGCCGTCACCGGCATCATCATTTGTTTTTGAGGAAACCTCTTTAACAAGCTGAGCACCCATATTTTCAAACGGATTATCAAGTTCTATTTCCTTTGCAATTGTAACACCGTCGTTTGTAATAAGCGGAGCACCGTATTTTTTATCAAGCACCACATTTCTGCCCTTAGGGCCAAGCGTAATTTTAACTGTATCAGCTAATTTATCAATACCGCTCTGGAGAGCCTTGCGTGCTTCCTCTCCGTAAATTATATCTTTTGCCATAATTCAAAAATCCTCCTATTATTCAATAATTGCAAGAATGTCTTTAACGGAAGCAATTGTGTATTCAACACCGTCTACCTTTACTTCTGTTCCGCTGTACTTCGTGATAATAACCTTATCACCGACTTTTACGGACATTGGGTTTTCCTCTGTTCCCGGGCCAACTGCCTCAACATTCATAAATTCAGGCTTTTCCTGAGCTGATGCTGCAATAAAAAGACCTGATGCTGTTGTTTCCTCTGCTTCTGCATGACTAAGCAATACTTTGTCTGCAAGTGGTTTGATAGCCATAAAATTCACCTCTATAAAAAATTATTGTTTTCGTTTTAGCACTCTTTACTGCCGAGTGCTAATTCTTATTTTAGCAAGATTTTTCCATTTGTCAATAGTGTTAACAATTTTTTAAAAAAATATGTTGAATGTATTCTAATTTATAATTAAATTTCACTATAAATCGGTGCAGTATCCCAAACAAGCCGATAACCTCACCACGCAAGCGATTCGCCTCCCTTTAACAAAGGAGGCGAACAGGTTTACAACTTAATAAATACCTGCACAAATACTTATGTGCAGGCTTTAAAAATTATTCAATTATGCAAACTGCGTGGGCAGCTATTCCCTGCTTGCTTCCCGTAAAACCAAGGCCCTCTTCGGTTGTTGCTTTAACGGATACACAATCCGCATCACAGCCGCACGCCGCTGCAATATTTCTTCTCATTTCATCAATATAAGGAGCCATTTTCGGAGCCTGTGCAATAACCGTTGCATCTATATTCCCCACCTTATAGCCCTTTGCTTTCACGGCATCGGCTGTTTTGGCAAGAAGAACAAGGCTGTCTGCATTTTTATAAGCAGCATCTGTATCGGGAAAAAGATGACCGATATCACCCATTGCGGCAGCACCGAGGAGCGCATCGGCAATTGCGTGAAGCAGAACATCTGCATCTGAATGGCCGAGAAGCCCCATTTCATACGGAATATCAACACCGCCGATGATACATTTTCTGTTTTCTGCAAAGCGGTGAACATCATAGCCATGGCCAATTCTCATTATAACTCGCCCCTCTTTTTCAAAATATTTTCTGCAAGTGCAATATCACTTTGCGTAGTTATTTTAATATTGTCATAATCACCGGGCACTGCATAAACCTTTTCACCAAGGTTTTCAACAAGCTGGCAATCATCCGTATAATCCCTGTTATCCTTAACAGCTTTTTCAAGAGCCTTTTTATACAGACTGAAATGAAATATCTGCGGTGTCTGGATAGATACAAGATTATTTCTGTCAGGTGTTCCGACTATTGATAAATCTTCATCTACAATTTTCAGCGTATCCTTTACGGCAACACCTGTTGCGGCTGCATTATAAAGCTGCGCCTTATCCAGCGTATTGATAATGGCCTTTTGGGTAACAAGCGGCCTTGCACCATCGTGAATAATGATATAATCACATTCATCAATGGTTTCCACAGCGTTCATAACACTTTGCTGACGGGTGCTTCCGCCGATAACAAACGTTATTTCATCATCTGTAAGAATTCCAGAAAATGCTTCAACATCACATTCCCGGCAAACTACAATAACTTCATCTATTTCAGGTAATTCGGAAAACGCTTCAACGCTTCTTTCAATCACTGTTTTTCCGCCGATTTCAAGAAGCATTTTACTTTTATCCATTTCCATTCTTGTGCCGTTTCCTGCGGCAAGAATTACTGCTATATTATACAATTCTTTTTATCCTTTCAAGCTCCGCAGAATTGGGAGTTACAAATTCTGTTTTATAATCAACATAAATAACCATTCCCGGTTTTGCGCCCGATGGCTTTTTAACATTTTTAATTATAGTATAATCAACAGGAACATTTGATGAATTGCCTGCCTTGCTGTTTTTAGCAGCAAGCATAGCAGCTTCCCTTATGACTTTATCGGTAAATTCCCTGCCATCATTCTGAACAACAACATGCGAGCCGGGAATATCCTTGGTATGAAGCCATAAATCATAGTTTTTTGAGAGTTTGAGAGTAAGCCTGTCGTTCATCAAATTGTTTCTGCCGACAAAGATTTTAAAGCCCTCTTCGCTTTCAAATTCCATAGGCTTCAGGGCTTTTGCATTTTTTGACTTTTTATCTGTCTTATACTTAAGATAGCCTGTTTCGGCAAGTTCATTTCTGATTTCCGTAATTTCGCTGTCTGTTTCAGCTCGGGAAAGACTGTCTATAACCGTTTCCAGATATTCGGCTTCCTTTTTTGCATCCTCAATAAAACCATTAAGTTTTGTTTCGGCAATCTGTTTTTTTCTGTATTCCTTATAATACTTCTGCGCATTCTGCGAAGGAGAAAGCGCGGCATCAACCGGAATACGGATTATATTGCAGTTGTCATAATAATTTTCCAGATCATAAAAAGGAGCTCCCTTTTCAAGATTATACTGATTGGTTGAAAGCAAATCCCCATATACTCTGTATTTATCCTTATCCCTGCAATCGGCAAGCTCTTTTTCACGGTTAACCGCCTTTCTTACCGCTCTTTCCTGAAGGCTCTGCAGCTTTTTGAACAAGTCACCCGAGCGCTGACGTATTCTGTCTGCCCGAACTTTTTCATAATAAAAGAAATCCAGAAGTGCGGAAAAGGTTTCAAATTCTTTCAGCTCCACAAGGCTTCCGTATTGCTTTACAGGCATAAAAGAAAAATCCATCGGTGTTTCACGGATAACAGCAACGGGAACGGGATGTTCGGCGTACTCTCTGATTTTTTCAATTGCTACACCGTTTTCATATTCCCTGCAAACAATCGGAGAAACGCCCATTACAGCATCCTGAAAGGCATTGGAAAGCGTTTTATTGCTTTGATATATTCTTTCCTTAATCCGTTCTATATCATCGTCAAACAGATTAAGCTTATTCTGCTGCGGCGGCAAAACATAAACCTCGCCCGGTAAAACACACCGAACCTGAGATTTATTTTCATCTATTCTTTTCAGCGCATCAATGATGATACCGTCCTCATTCAGAAGAATAACATTGCTGTATCTTCCCATAATTTCAACAACAATCGTAAGAGATACAGGATCTCCAAGCTCATTTACGGCATCTGCGCAGATTTTGATAATTCTCTCAAGCCCGTTCTGGGTAACCGCCGTAATTCGGGAGCCTGTTAAATGCTTTCTGAAAAGCATGCAAAGCATCGGCGGCTTTGCGGGATTTTCAGGCGGATAATCCGTAAAATGAATTCGGGCGCTGTCTGCCTTACAGGAAAGAAGCAGTTTTTTCGCTCCCTCTCTTGAACGAAGAGAAAAAACAAGTTCCTCCTTAGACGGCTGATAGATTTTTTCAATTCTTGAACCAACAGAAAAAGCTTCAATTTCTTTTTTTAAATGATGAAGAAAAATTCCGTCTAATGCCATATCACACCGCCAATACAGGGTTTTTCTGATTTCCGCTCAGAAATTCAACATCAGCGAAAAGCACTTTAAGCTTATCCATAAGCATCATAAAAGAATCATGCTCGGTTTCATAATGACCGGCACTGATTACGGCATAGCCCTTTTCAGCGCATTCCAGCATAGCATGGTACTTCATATCGCCAGTTACAAAGCAGTCTGCATGCTGCATTGCAAGCTCTGTATATTCTTCGCATGCGCCGCCGCCTACTGCAACCATACTGACAGGCTTTTCCGTATCTGTATATCTTAATCCGCTTACATCAAGCGTATCGCTTACAAGCTGTGCAAAATCGTCAATGCTCATTTCATAATCCAGATTTCCTACCGCTAAAAAAGAGCCATCTATCTGCCTGATATCCTTAAGACCAAGGCGCAATGCAAGATTATAATTTATTCCGCTTTCTGCTGCATCAAAATTCGTATGGGCCGATATCACGGCAATATCATTTTCAATGCAGGTGTACACGGCACTACCCTTTTCAACGCTTTTAATGCCGCCGAAAATAACCGGGTGATGGGAAATAATTAAATCAGCCCCAACATCACCAGCATATTCGGCAACCGCCTTTGTTACATCCAGGCAAAGAACAGCCCTTTTTACCTCCTTGCGGAATTCGCCGATAAGAAAGCCTGCGTTATCCCATTCCTCCTGCGTTTCAAACGGTGCAATGCTGTTTATGTAATCATAAATATTCTTAACAGTAGTCATAATTTTTCCTTAATGGCGGAAATAACATCGGAATAATCCTCTCCGCCTTTTGATTTATTTTCAAGATAATTCAATAAATGATTAAAATAAGCCTTATGCTCAAAATCATTGATATTTCCAAGGTAATAATAGCTTCTGTTAAAGCTTTTTTTATTACCTGTATAATATGCATCAAACACGCTGTAATAATGCCTGCCCTCTTTAACGATAATATCATTCTGAATTTCAAAGCCGTTATCACAAAGATATTTCCGCAGAATTTCGGGATGTGTCATAGGATTAAAAATAAAATGCTTATCACGATTTTTAACCCAAGTGCATTCATCAAGTATCTGTGCAATCAGTTCGCCGCCCATTCCGCAGACCGCAATATCACAGCAAGCCTTTTCATCCACATTTTTAAGTCCGTCGGAAAGAACACACTTGATTTTATCCTCTAAAGAATATTCGGCAACAAGCTGAATACAGGAATTCAACGGCCCTTCATTGACATCGCTTGCAACGGCTGATTTGATTCTGCCGTTTATAACAAGGCAAACAGGCAGATAGCCGTGATCACAGCCAATATCCGCAAGAGAAGCATTTTCCCTTACAAGCTGCGCCACGGCAGACAGTCTTTTTGTTAATTTAATCATTATTTATTCTTAATGAAATCATTAATCTTGGATACAAGCTCATCTGCATCCGTTCCGTGAACCATACAAGCAGCCTCAATACTTTCGCCTCTTGAAGCCGGGCAGCCAAGGCAGTGCATGCCCATTTCAAGGAAAAGAGGTGCTGTTTCAGGGCAAATATCAAGTACATCACCGATAATTGTTTCTTTTGTTACTTCGCTCATTTTTTAAAATCTCCTTTAAAAAAATAATTTTTATTTTCTTCAGGGAAAATATTTTCCCTTTACTGTCTATATATTATATTACATTACAAAAACCTTTGCAAGTAAGTAAATATTATGCTATTATAGTTTTTACAACGGAGATGAGATTTATGAATGAAAACGAAAAGGAAACAGACCTTAAATTTGATGCCTTAACCGCAGGAATAGAACACGACGGACTTAGATCAAAAGCGGATATAAATATAATCATCTGCTATATGGTTGCAAAATCAAAGGTTCGTCTTACGCAAAAAGCTGTTTGCGAAACGCTGGTTGAGGGTGCAATTGCAAATTATTTTGAAATTATGGATGCCTTTTCAAGAATATTCAGAGATAAGATTATTACTGAGGATGAGGACGGATTTCTTGTTCCGTCGGCAAAATGCACCGATCTGATTGAATATGTTGAAAAGGATCTGCCCTACACGGTTAGAGAGAAAAGCATTAAAATGTCTGCAAAAATAGCGGCAAAGGAAATTTACGCTAAGGAAAACAAGGTTGAAATTGAAGAGGCGGAAAGCGGATTTAATATTACGCTGCATCTGTCTGACGAAGGCAATGATTTTATGGTAATTAAGCTGAATGTTCCGTCTGTTGAAGAAGCAGAAATGATTAAGGATCATTTTTTGACAGACCCTTCCAAAATTTATAACACGCTGATCAATGCACTGCTTTTTTAAAACTTAATTATTCCGAGTCAAGACCTCCGGCTAAGCCGG
>DESD01000045.1 GCA_002361935.1 Ruminococcaceae bacterium UBA3323
GAAAAGGATGGTATTCTCCGATTTTTCTTTGAATTTCTTGAGAATAACAGTGCAGCGAAAGAATTGTTTAAATCAATTGATATTCCTGTTATAACAAAAGAAATGCTTATGGAATGCATTGATAAAATTCCTGTTCATGTTGATAGTGATTTTATTATTGAATTTATTTTGAATGGGCAGAAAAGAATTAAAGATATGTAAGCGAACACCCCGATTGATTATTCAATCGGGGTGTGTTTTATCTGTATTTATTATATAGATTATTAATAGTTTCAGCATAAAGAGAACGAGAACGTTTATTCGGATTTGTATTATTGTTTTTCTTTTCAAGATAAACTTTTCTTACCTCTGTCCAATGTTTGTTCCTTTTTAACCAATCGGCTCTCATTTCAAGATTTTTAAATCCTTTACTCCTGTATTCACAAGTATAATTATTTTGCTCTTTATTAAATCGGATATATTGCTGTCCTTTGCTTCCATCGTAAACAATTGCAAAATCACAGCTGTGTTTTATTCGTGAAAAAGTTCTGTCAACAAATTTGATAGTTAAAACGCTTGTTGAATCTTCACAGTAGTTATAGCCATAATAACGAACTACCCTATTAAGAGCATTTTTCAATATATTTCTAATTTCATCTGGATCGTATTCACTGTTATCATCATTAACATATATATTTACATCAAAGTCAAATCCGATATTCGTTGTTGGGTCAAAGGTTATCATATTCCGTTTAGAACTGCCTATAAATTGATAACTGAATGTGAATTGATCTCGCACTTCATCTTGAACTTTATGAATTATTTCTTCAAACTCAGCACGAACCGGTTTTGTTTCCTCTTTTGCTGTATAGCGGTAATGATACATTTTTTATTCCTCCAAAAATATAATTACCCATACCGACCATTTAGACAGCATATCTAAATCATTACATTATATCTCAAATATTTTATTTGTCAATAGAAAAATTTTATAGTCTACCCTTGACAATGGCACCGGCTGCAGAAAAGACCATATATGAGTTTTTGAGAGATACAAATACAAAACCATCGGATTATGATATGATTTTAACAGGTGATTTGGGGCTGACAGGTTCGGAATTGCTTTATGAACTGATGGTAAGAGAGCACAGCATTGATATAAAAAAGTATCATAAGGACTGCGGTTTGCTTATTTATGATCTTGAGGAGCAGGATGTAAACAGCGGCGGTTCAGGCTGTGGCTGTTCAGGCTCCGTGCTTTGTTCCTATATTATGAATAAAATGAAAAATAACAAGCTGAAAAAGGTTCTTTTTGTTGCAACAGGCGCATTAATGTCCCCGACCTCGAGCAAGCAGGGGAATACAATTCCTTCTATTGCACATGCGGTGCTACTGGAGGTGTAATTATGGATTTGAAGAATAATATTAAAATCTTCGGAGCATTTAAAAAGTTTGTAGACAGCTTGTATGCTATCATTACAGCCGTCAGAGTTGCTGCTGTTATCATTCTCGTATTGCAGGCAATATTTCTTATAACCGAAAGCGGAAAATCCATTTCTGATTTTAAACTTAAATAAAAAACAAATTACACCTACTGAATTTCAGTGGGTGTTGTTGCTTCATAGTCCTAATAAAAGGACTATCAATATAAGATTACAATAATTTATTGATATTAAGTTAATGATAAAGTATAATAATTTCAAATATAAACCTGTAGATAATGGTTTGTAGAAAAGCTATCGAAGGGTAATTGTAAATAGTTTACAGGAGGAACTATATGATGTTTAAAAGAAAGCCAATTAAACTAAATCCCGAATACGATTGGAGTAGAAAAGCATTCTTTGAAGCTCTTTGTTCACCAGAATTTGCAAGATTAGCAGGGTCTGTACAAAGAAAACAGCAAACCAAAAGGAATGCGAAAATAAGAAAAAAGCAAATAAGAAAAACGAAAAGACAAGCGGCAGTTTTAACAACTGCATTGATGGCAAATAAGGCTGTCAAAAATCTTATGAAATAATTTGGAGAAATGTTATGGATAAAGATAAATTTGAAAGATTATCAATTGATGAATTAAAAGAACTGTTTAAGGAATACTTATCTTATCAAGATTTGGAACAAAGTACGAGGAATACACGATTAAGCAGCGCGTTTTATTTGTATGATAAAATCGGTTTTGATTTAAAAGATTTATTGTTATCTGATAATTTTAAAGACGAAACAAAATATCATTTAACAAATACTTTAAAAAAGTATTCTAAAAGTACTAATATTAGTAATGAAGTCAATCATTATTATAGTCATATGAAACAATTGCGAGAATTTATACTAAATAAAGAAATTCATAATACAAAAGAACAAGTACAAAGAGTTTCCACTAAATATTTAAAGGTTAATATTCCTACACCAAATAATGAGCAGGTTAATTTGTATTTGAATAATTGGAATCAACTCGAAAATTATACAGCACAAGAAAAAGCCTTGAATAAATTGTTTTGGGATTTATATAAATATAATAATGATATTGATGATGTGTTGGCAAAGGTTGCAATACTTAATGATTTTTATAGCACAAATATATTTGATACATATACAGTGGCTAAGCATATTGTGGATTTAGATATAGACGAAAGGCTCTCACAAGGCGATTTAACATTAGTTAAAGATATTGCTTGTGTTGAAATAAAATCTAAGAGTAAATATTTGTACTCCTTTGCAACCAAGTATTGTAGTCATCATTATGAAGAAAAATATCCAATATTCGATAGTTATGTAAGAAAAGTGTTAGTATATTTTAGAAATAAAGACAGTTTTGCTTGCTTTAAGGAAAAAGAATTAAAAAACTATCAAATGTTTTACGAAGTTTTGAATGAATTTAAGAAGTTTTACAATCTTAAAAATTTTTCTTTAAAAGAAATTGATAAATACTTATGGTTATTAGGAAAAGAATATTTACCTAATAATTATAATAAAAAGAACCGCTGAATTTTAACGGCTCTTTTTAATGTTTTTGAGAAATGATTTCTCTTATATCATTTTCAGCCTGTTCAATTTCTGTCAGAAATTCTCTGGAAGAAACACGCAGTGCGCCGTTGCCGAGGATAATAAGCTGTTCAAGCGCATCTGAGGTTACAACTCTTACTCTGTGCTTTTTTGCAAGCTCGTGTGATACCTTTTCTATATATAAATCGGCAGTTTCAGCCTCTTTTGTGTAAACAATATTGATGTTATTTACCTGTTCAACTTCTCTGCTGCCTTTGACCTTATATGCATCAAAAACAAGAATTATTTCACATTTTTTATATCCCTGATAATTGCAGAGAATGTTTATCAGTGTGTTTCTTGCAGCATCCAGATCATCCGTTGTAATATCCTTTAGGTTGTTCCATGAAAAAATAACATTATAGCCGTCTACAAGCAGATAGTCTTTGCTGTCATAGTTCGGGGTTTGTTTGCCTTTGTATTTCTTCTTTTCTGTGCTTTCCGTGAAGGTGAAATGATTTTGGCTCGGGTTACCCGAACGGCTTTTAACAGGACCGTAGGTTTGTTCAAAAATCTGCATAAGCTCTTTATCAAGTGCAAAAAGATTGCCCTTGTCCCTGAAATTTGAAAAAGTTATTCTGCTGCGGTTATCGGTATAATCATTCTTTGGGGCAGATAAGGCACTTGGAAGATGCATATGGCTTTTTACCTCGTTCCATTTTACACTGTAGCCTGCACCGTGGGTGCAGAATACAGAATCGCAGGGATTATCTACATCTCCGTCACAATCATATCCGATATTTTTTATAACCTCTTCCGGATTATGGCACGGTTCATAGCCTTTTAAAGAGCAGATAAGCTTTCCTTTGCCATGGGAGTACTGCATAACATCTTTTGCATAGTCATACATAGCCGAAACGGGAGCAGTACCGTTTATAACCGAAAAATCTCCGATTGTTTCAGGCGGACTGAAACTTCCGGCCATTCTTTGAATATCGGTCATTGCTCTTCCGATATTTTCGGTCGGTACCTCCAGCATAAATTTATAAATTGGCTCAAGTAATATGCTGTCGGCAGAACGGAGCCCCTGGCGAACTGCGCGGTAGGTTGCTTGTCTGAAATCTCCGCCCTCGGTATGCTTCGGATGAGCCCTGCCCGATACAAGAATAATCTCCATATCTGTTATGGGAGAACCTGTTAAAACACCTATATGTGTTTTTTCATACAGGTGTGTGAGAATCAGCCTTTGCCAATTTCTGTCAAGTATTTCCTCTTTACAGTCAGTCTTAAATATAAGGCCGCTGTCCCGCTTTGCGGGCTTCATAAGAAGATGTACCTCAGCGTAGTGCCGTAATGGCTCGAAATGCCCGATACCCTCAACCGTATCCGAAATGGTTTCCTTGTAAATAATATTTCCTTTGCTGAATGAAGCCTCTATTCCAAAACGTTCTCTGATAATGGTTTGCAGAATTTCAAGCTGAATATCTCCCATAAGCTGAACCTGAATTTCGCTCAGCCTTTCATTCCACACAACCTTTAATTGGGGATCCTCGTTTTCAAGAATCCGCATTTTTGCAAGCGCAGTATGCGCATCTGTGTTATCGGGCAGATTTAATCTGTATGTCAGAACAGGCTCAAGCACGGGAAGACTGCTGTTTTTTTCTGTTCCCAAACCATCGCCGGGAGCTGTAAAGGTGATTCCCGTTACAGCACAGATTGTGCCTGCGTCTGCTTCCTCTATGGTTTTAAATCTTTCACCCGAGTAAATTCTAATTTGGTTTATCTTCTCGGAGCTTTTGTTTTTATCGGATTTCAGTATTTCCTTAACCTTAAGGCTTCCGCCGGTAACCTTTAAGAAAGTCAGGCGCTGCCCCTTATCTTCGGAAATCTTGTAAACCTTGCCTGCAAACACACTGCCGTATTTCGGCATATCGGTGTATTGATATAGGCAGTATAGAAATTTATCAACACCCGTAAGCTTTAATGCAGAGCCGAAAAGGCAGGGAAACAGTTTTCTGCTTTGAATGCAGCTTATAATGTCGGTTTGGCTTATTTCTTCGGATTCATAGTATTGGTTTAAAAGCTTTTCATCACAGATTGCAATGCTTTCATTGAATTCATTTTTATCTTCGCAATTAAAATCAACACAGGAATCGCTGAATTTTGTTTTCAGTTCTGTCAAAAGCTTCTGCCTGTCTGCACCATCCAGGTCCATTTTATTCACAAAAATGAAGCAGGGTACATTATATTTAGCCAATAATTTCCACAGTGTATGCGTGTGACTCTGTATGCCGTCTGTTCCGCTGACTACTAAAATTGCGTAGTCAAGAACCTGTAATGTGCGTTCCGTTTCAGCGGAAAAATCTACATGGCCGGGTGTATCCAGCAGGGTGAATTCCGTGTCTTTATATTTAAAAACTGCCTGCTTTGAAAAAATAGTTATTCCACGGTCACGCTCAAGAGAAAATGTATCCAAAAAGGAATCCCCGTGGTCAACTCGTCCAAGTCGGTTTATACTGCCTGATTGATATAACAGTGCTTCGGAAAGCGTGGTTTTCCCCGAATCAACATGCGCTAAAACACCGATTACTACCTTTTTCATTTTCTCACCTCCGCCTGAACAGTTTTATATATCATATCATATTGTGTCTGTGTTGTAAATTGATATTAACAATACAAAAGCTTTATAAAACATAGGATTTGTTGTACTGAAACAGCAAATATGTTATATTTATATTACGGAAATATTTTAGGTGTTCATATGTGGGGGGTTAAACTCCTTTTAACGGACCTTGGGTACAGGTGCTCTTATTCCGATAGGTGTTGCAGTTTTCCTTTTCGTCACGTATCATATGTTTAAAAAGGGAATTGTCAAATAAACGGAGGCTTTTTATGCAGGAAATTAACGGAATAAAGTTTAAAATGAAAGAACCATATGATTTTGATTTTCTCAGTGAATACGGAAAAGTATTTAAAGTGTTTGATGATCAGGACAGCGGTAATATCTGCTTTGGAACTGAAAAGGACGGACAAAAGTATTTCATAAAATTTGCAGGTGCAAAGACTGCCGAATATAACGGCGAGCTTTGCGATGCTGTCAACAGACTGAAAGCAACCGTGCCGATTTACGAAAATCTCAGACACAAAAATCTTATTGAATATATAGATTCAAAAGAAATCGGCAATGGCTTTGCGATGATTTTTAAATGGGCAGACGGTGAGTGTATGGGCAGAATGTACCCTGAATCACACCGCAGATTTATGTCGTTATCCAATAATGTTAAACTAAAAGTATTTGCGGATATTTTAGATTTTATGAAATATATTGCCGAACAGAATTTTGTTGCAATAGATTTTTATGACGGCAGCATTATGTATGATTTTGAAAATGAAAGGACAATAATCTGTGATATTGATTTTTTCAGAAAATCGCCTGCCGTAAATGATATGGGAAGAATGTGGGGCAGTTCCGTTTTTTATGTCGCCCGAAGAATTTGAAAAGGGCGCTGTCCTTGATGAAATCACAAATGTTTATACGCTGTGAGCAATGGCATTTGCACTTTTCAATAATTATAAAAGAGATTTAGGGAATTGGCAGTTAAGCAAAAATTTATATAATGTTGCGGTGAAAGCAACCAGTGATGACCGAGGCAAAAGGCAGCAATCAGTTGTAGAATTTATTAATGAATGGGAAAGACATAGATCATTATAGAATAGGCAGGTGGGCATATGGCATACAGTGAGCTGATTAAAAATTTTTCTAAAATACGTGAATATATGAGCCAGTTTTTTATTTACGGGTTTAAAAGTCGAATTGAATATAATGCCAAAAGTGCACGAAGCTATGATAATGAACGCAGAAGAATTGAAAGCTGGCTTGGCGATTATATGTCCTTTCATCAGGATACGAACGGTAAAAACATTTTTATTGCTGTAGACAGTCGCTCTGTTTCTCACAATCCATTATATAATGCTTTCAAAGCAAAGAGCTTTACTGACAATGATATAATGCTTCATTTCTGTATTCTTGATATTCTTTCGGATAAATCCGAAATGTCAATAAAGGAAATTTCCGATAGCATTTATTCAAATTATATTTCAAGATTTTCTGATAGTCTGTTGGATGAGGCTACAATTCGCAACAAGCTAAAGGAATATGAAAAGCTGGGCATTCTTAAAAGTAAAATGAAAGGCCGGGAATTGGCTTTTTCTTTAAACGAAACTGACATTGATTTGGATAGTTTTGTTGATGCAGTGGCCTTTTTCTCAGAAGAGGATCCTATCGGTGTTATTGGTTCATACATATTGGATAAATATGATAATGCGCCCGACTATTTTACCTTTAAGCATCATTACATTTTCCATGCTCTTGAAAGTGAAATTCTTTATACTGCTTTTGAAGCAATCAAATATCATAAAGCTGTTGAAATTGAGGTGTATTCTTTAAGGAAGGATGCAGTTGGTACAAATAAAGTTCTGCCTTTGAAGATCTATATCAGCACGGAAAGCGGAAGACGATATCTTATGGTTTATCATTATTGTTTAAAATGTATAACCTTTTACAGGCTTGATAATATTAAACGGATTTCTTTGAAAGAAACCGAGGAAAATTATGAAACATATTGTGATACAGCAAATCAGGTGAGTGAAAAGATGTGGGGTGTTTCAACAGGAAACCGAGGCCTTGATCATATAGAAATGACACTTTTTGTCGGCAGTAATGAGCAGTATATTGTGAATCGTTTGGAACGGGAAAAGCGATGCGGTAAGGTAATTATGGTTGATCAAAATCATTACAAATTCATTGCCGATGTTTATGATGCAATGGAAATGATGCCTTGGATACGAAGCTTTATGGGCAGAGTAACAAGGCTTGAATGCTCGAATCATTCCGTTGTTACAAGATTTTATTCGGATGTTGAGGCAATGCATAAATTGTATGGAGGTGACGGCGATGCTGTTCAGTGAGATTTACAGCAGCTATTTCAATGTTGTTGCCAAAGTGCTTGAAGAGGCTGTAAACGGAAGCTTAACCGAAAAAAGAATAAATGATATTATTATGGAAAAGGCGTTTGCCGAAAGCATATTAAGTATTCCGAATGCACTGAAAAACGGAAACTGGAGGCTTCTTGATGAGAAGCTTGAAACGCCGATTAAGAACATTCCCGAAATGCCTTTAACATTGCTTCAAAAACAGTGGCTTAAGACTGTTGTGAATGATAAAAGGATAAAGCTGTTTGGCCTGTCTGTAAAAGGACTTGAGGATATTGAACCGCTTTATGAACAGAATACCATAGTGTATTTTGACAGATATGCAGATGGTGATGATTTTGAAAATCCTGAATATATAAAGATTTTTCAAACCATACTTGAAGCACTTCATAAGGGAAGAAAGATTAGAATAAAATATACGGGAAAGCAATGGAAAGAGAAAGAGTTTTTCTGCTCTCCCGTTAAGCTTGAATATTCCTCAAAAAATGATAAATTCAGGCTGATGGCGATTGCCTTCGGAAAGCTTTTTACCCTTAATTTGTCAAAAATATCAAGCTGCGAATTATTAAAGTATGAAATTGATAAAGATATAAAAAAATACAGAAATGAAAAGCAAACGCTTATTATGAATCTGTATGATGAAAGAAATGCCCTTGAAAGAGTTATGCTCAGCTTTTCCAATCTGGAAAAGAAAGCTGAAAAAATTGACGGGAATACATATAAAATAACAATGAAATACGATAAGGATGATGAAACGGAAATTCTTATAAGGGTATTATCTTTCGGTCCGATGATTAGGGTAATTTCTCCCGAAAGCTTTATAAATCAGTTAAAGAACAGAATAGAAAAGCAAAAAAGTTGCGGGCTCTGATTTGAGTTCGCAACTTTTTTTTCAAGATTATTCTTCCATAATTTGTTATTATAAGCTTACGAAAGGGGAATAGCATTATGGCAATATTTGAATATGGAAAATATAAGATTGATATTGATGAGAAAAACACGAAAAAGTATTTTGATGAGGTGAAAATTAATGACTGTCGGGGATTCAGAAATTTTCAGAAATATGTTGCTGAAATGATGAGTGATGAAGAAAAGGTGTTTTTTGAGGCACTTCATATAAATCTTTCAAAAGTTGATTATTGCTATGGCAGTCTTAATAAAGCAAAAAAATGGTATTGTAATATTCAGACGTATATTATAGGTGAATTTTTATCTTATCCCCAAACTGCTTATGTAACACTTGCTGAAGTAAGAGAGCAGGGAATTGAAATTTTTGAGAATAACCAGTCTAATATCATTAGTGTCGGCAATTTTCATATACATATTTCTACTCCTGAAGAATATGACAACAGCTGTGATGATTATGAGAATTCAATATATATTGAGTTTAATCTTGAAAATATCCCTTGGCTGTTAACAGAAAAATGTGATGAAAAAGAAACATCAAAATTACGTGCTTCTTTTGAATACTATTTGTTAAATGCAATTCGTTTTATACCAAATATACTCAGAAGGAGAAAAGAAAGCAAAATGGAACATAAAAAATTAATTGAAGAATTGGAACTATTAAAGTCAAATATCGGTGTAGAATATGAAATATTAAACGATAAAGAAACGAAGAAATACAGGAAAGAATGGGTTGATCATATTCTTCCTGAAAGTGCAAGTGAAGAAACAAAGGCAGTGGCTTATGAAAACTGCCTTCCGAATAAAAAATTCAATACATTTCTTTGGCATATTTTCAGCTTTGATCTTGTTAAAACAATTGAAAACCCAACAGAGGAATTTGAAAAATTAAGAAAAAGGGATTGTACTCTAATCTTTGAAGCAAATAAGTTTTTTACCGTAAAATTAAAAAATGCAGAAAATTTAGCGGAGCAGGATATAATTGATTTATGCAATCGTGTTTCCGGTTGGTGCGATTTTGTTATAACAGCTGATGATTATTTATGGGCATATTCCAGAACACACGAGGATGGCTGGTGCGGACCGTATTTTTACAGAAAGGATTGATAATAATGGTTAAAATAAAAGGTAGATTTGCAGATGCTTTAATTTATGCAAAAACTGTTGAGGACTCTGCTCTTGAGCAGATAGAGCTTCTTTGCTCTCAGGAATTTGTTAAAGATGCTAAAATCAGAATAATGCCGGATGTCCATGCAGGCACAGGATGTGTTATCGGGTTTACTGCCGATTTAGGTGAAATGGTCATACCGAATATAGTAGGGGTGGATATCGGCTGCGGTATGCTTTGTGTTAAGCTTGGCAGGATAGATATTGATTTTGAAAAGCTTGATAATATTATAAGACAATATGTACCCTGCGGAAAAGATGTAAATGAAGGCAGAATTGTAAGGTATCCAAAGCTTCAGAAAATGCATTGCTACCGCAGTTTAAAGGATTCAAAAAGGATTGAGCGTTCCATAGGTTCTCTCGGCGGGGGAAATCATTTTATAGAGATTGATGTGGATGAATGCGGCTGTAAATATCTTGTTATACATACAGGTTCACGTAATCTTGGAAAGCAGGTAGCAGAATACTATCAAAAGATGGCTTATGATATTCTTTGCGGCAAGGATAAGCTGTTTGAGGAGCAGAAGCGTATTATTGAAGAGTATAAAGCAGCAGGCAGAAGAACAGAAATTCAGGATGTAATTAAAAAGCTGAAATCAGAATTCAAAGCGAAAACAACTTCAGTTCCTAAAGAACTTTGCTATTTAACGGGTGAGTACAGAAAAATGTATCTTGATGACATGGCTGTTTGTCAGGAATTTGCGACGCTTAATCGTAACACGATTGCAAACATTATATTGTCTAATTATTTTGGACGGGATATTGAAATGTTTGAGGCTTTTGAAACCATTCATAACTATATAGATTTAGAAAGCAATATTATCCGAAAGGGTGCGGTTTCTGCTAAAAACGGTGAAATGCTTTTGATTCCTATCAATATGAGGGACGGAAGCCTTATCTGTATCGGAAAAGGTAATGAGGATTGGAACTGTTCTGCTCCCCATGGTGCGGGCAGATTGCTCAGCAGGGGAAGTGCAAAGGAAATTCTTTCAATTGAGGAATATCAAAATGAAATGAAAGGTGTTTTTTCAACTTGTATAGCGGAATCTACTTTGGATGAATCTCCGATGGCATATAAAAATAAAGAGGAAATTGTTTCTGAAATAACTCCAACGGCTGAAATTGTTTCTCAGATAAAGCCTGTATATAATTTTAAAGCGTCATAAATTATGTATAAGGAGCAGTATGTTAACTGCCCCTCTTTTATTTATCCTTAGGTCTTGCTATCATGGAAACAATCAGTCCGGAAAGCATGGCTGTTGTTACGCCTCCTGCGCAGGCGGTAAAGCCTCCTGTTATAATTCCGATAAATCCGTCCTTTTGTATGGCTTCCTTAACTCCGTTTGCAAGTGCATTTCCGAAGCCTGTAAGCGGAATGGTTGCCCCTGCCCCTGCAAAGTCTACAAGCTTGTCGTACCAACCGAATGCACCAAGCAAAACTCCAAGGCAAACAAAAAGCACAAGAATTCTTGCGGGAGTCATTTTTGTTAAATCAATAAGCAGCTGGCCTATTACGCAGATTAATCCGCCGATTAAAAATGCTTTTAAAAATATCATAATTATTCACATAGCCTTTCTTGCTCAAATAGCAATAAAAAATCACCTGCTATATTTTTTACAATAAGCAGGTGATTTATTCTGAATTTTATTCTGTTTTCCTTTTATCCTTCGTCGATTGGTTTTTTATTGTCTTTTTTAGATTCCCTTCCGTATTTTTCTTCATAGCCGGGATTGATGTAGTCTTCAACAACTTTTCCGTCACGGATACGGATAACACGTTCTGCCTGTTCGGCAATTTCATTATCGTGGGTAATAACGATAACTGTTCTGCCTTCATCCTTAAGATTATGAAGAATTTGCATAACATCTTTTGTTGAGCGGGTGTCAAGATTACCTGTCGGCTCGTCTGCAAGGATAACGGGCGGTGCTGCTGCAATTGCTCTTGCAACGGCAACTCTTTGCTGCTGGCCTCCCGAAAGAGCGGCAGGCAGATGATGCATTCTTTTTTCAAGACCAACCTTTTTTAATGCAGCTTCGGAAATCTCTCTTCTTTCAGCTTTTGGAATTCCTCTGTAAACAAGCGGAAGCTCAACATTTTCAATCGCATTCAGGGAAGCAATCAGATTGAAGCCCTGAAAGATAAAGCCAATCTGCTTATTTCGGATTTCGCTCATCTGATCATCCGTTAAATCATCAAGCAGTGTTCCGTTTATGTAATATTCGCCGCTTGTCGGCGTATCAAGAAGGCCTAACATATTCATAAGTGTTGACTTGCCTGAGCCGGACTGACCGATGATGGCAACAAATTCGCCCTCATCAATTGTTATGGAAACACCGTCAAGTGCATTAACCTGATTTTCGCCGGGGTTATAAATTTTATAAACATCTCTTACATCAATAAGGTGCATATTATTTAATTCCTTTACAATTAGTATATTCATATATTACAAATTATCATACAAATTGTCAAGAGAATTGTATATTTGTTAACATATATTAAATAATACTTAATGAGGTGTTAATAAATGAGTATCAGTAAAGACGAATACAGTAAAATGGCAGATAAGGCAAGTCCGAATTCTCCTATAATTCTGAATTGCGTAAAAGCGTTTTTAATTGGTGGGCTTATATGCACATTCGGTCAGTTGTTAAATATGATTTTTCAGAATGCCGGTTTAAAAGAAAATGAAATTAAAATTGCAACACCATGCATTATCATTATTATAACCGCTATTCTGACCGGCATCGGTATTTTTGACAAAATAGCGCGTCATGCCGGTGCAGGCACAATTGTTCCGATTACAGGCTTCGCAAATTCAGTTGTTTCTCCTGCTCTTGAATTCAAGCATGAGGGTATGGTTCTCGGAACAGCTGCCCAGATGTTTTCCATTGCAGGTCCCGTTCTGGTTTACGGAATTGCTTCAAGTGTGATTTACGGAATTATTTATTATATAATCAGTTTTTCATAATGGAAAAGGCTTGATCTGTCAGGTCAAGCCTTTTTGAATATTCATTATCAATCTGCTTTCAATCCGGTCAATGCCTCAAAAATCGGCAATTCATAGCTTGGAATATAAAGACCCCATAATTCATTCTTGTGGTTGATTTCCAATATGTAATAGCTTTTACAATGAATGCAGTTATAGTTGTCTTTAGTGAGTTTAAACTGCTTATAAATCCCTTTATTAAAATCTTCGTCTTTATTCCATCCCAGTATTCGTATATGCTTATTTACTGTGCGAATAGCTGCTAAAGAGGATAAGGGGAATGCATATTTTCCTTCAAAATTTGCAATGTATAGATTTTCAGAGTCAGTAAAAGCATTAAAAACGGGATTGAAATAAGGTGCCATTTGCAGACCTTTTTCACAAACTTTAATTTCGTTGTTTTTTATCTTATAAAAAAAGGAAAGAATATCAATTTCTTTTGAATCAGACGGGACAGACAATTCGGAATATATTTCATTGCCAATCCTGTCTAAGCTTGATATTGTTTGTTTTGATTCATCACTGCCAAAAGTGTTTTTTTCTTTTCTTATGCTTACAAACTTGAGAATGCCCCAAGCCAATAAACATATACCGCCAAGCCAAAATATCCAAGGAACATTTTCATAAGCCTGCACAATTGAAATGTTATCATTTTGGGTTAATGCTTTTAAAATACCTAAAATAACTATTGCACTGACAATTCCGCAAATCCCCTGTCCTATGCGCAAAGGAAGAGAAAGTTTCGATTTTCCGATTGTTTCTTCGGCTTTTTCTGAGAATCGTTCATAGGATTGCGTCATAGCCGAAGACGGTACAGCAACCAGAAATTCTTCACCGTTAAACTTCTCGTTTTTCTTATCCGTTGTCAAATCAATTCCAAAAAATGGCTTCATTTCAATACCTCAAATACAATAATTCTATTAATATTATATCAGTATAGTGATTTGTTGTAAATGTTTTTGAATAAAAAGGAATGATAATTATTGTTTACAGTGGGGCAATTCTGCTTTATGCGGCATTCTGATTTATCTTTTTAGGTTGTATTAGTTGTATTAATAATAAAAAAATTATAAAGTTGCGACAATAAGTTATTGAATATGATTTTATTATGTGTTATATTAATTATAAATTAAAAATTAGGAGGTCTTTATTGTGGCAATGACTTATGAATCCATCGTGGAAACCGTTAGAAACAGATTTAAGGGTGTAGATGTAAGCTCTGTTCCCGGAACTCTTGCATATCAGTTTAATATTGAGGGCAAGGTAAACGGAATCTTCTATGTTGAGATTAAGGACGGCAAAGTAAATGTTGAACCGTATGAGTATTATGACAGAAATGCCATTTTAATCATGAACGGCACAAATCTGATTAAGCTTATCAACGGCAAGCTTGATCCTGTTATCGCATTTACAACAGGAAAGCTCAAGGTTGAGGGCGATATAAATGCTGCTCTTGAATTAACCAAGTTTTTAAAACAGTAATAGAAGTTTTAAAATGCCGTTCGGTATGTTATCGAACGGCTGATTTTTTTGTTTATATTTATTATTTATTTAAGTGTTTTTTATATGAGTTGACGAAGTTGCCGTTTTCACTTGTATCAAAAGCATTTTTAAGATATAATTAAACTAATAAGTTTGGAGGGAAAATTTATGAAGCATAAAGATATTGTTGGAAAAATGAGCCTGAAGCAAAAAGCAGATTTTGCTTCGGGATATGATTATTGGCATCTTGAGGAAGCAGAGAACTTGGGTTTGCCGAAAATTATGATTACAGACGGGCCTCATGGTCTGCGCAAGCAAAACCCTAATGGTGGTGGAGTCGGTTTGGGTAATTCCTACCCTGCAACCTGTATGCCGCCTGCGGCAACCTCTGCCTGCTCATGGGATGAAGCACTGTTGAAGGAAGAAGGCGAGGCTCTTGCCGAGGAATGCCTTCAGGAAAAGGTATCCGTTATTCTCGGACCGGGTACGAATATAAAGCGTTCTCCTGTCTGCGGAAGAAATTTTGAATACTTTTCAGAAGATCCGCTTCTTGCCGGTAAAATGTCTGCAAGTCTGATTAACGGATGTCAGTCAAAGGGTATCGGTACTTCCTTAAAGCACTTTGCCTGCAATTCGCAGGAAGCCTTTCGTATGATTATCAACGAGGTTATTGATGAACGCACGATGCGGGAAATTTATTTTCCTGCATTTGAGATAGCTGTTAAAGAAGCTCAGCCGTGGACCATTATGAATTCGTATAACAGAATTAACGGTGTATATGCTTCTCAGAATGATTGGCTTCAAAATAAGGTTGCAAGAGATGAATGGGGCTTTGAAGGGCTTTTTGTAACGGACTGGGGTGCTTCCGTGGATCGTGTTCCCGGCCTTAAGGCGGGCACGGATCTTGAAATGCCGTCTTCGGGTACGCTTAATTCGGAACGAATTATTGCCGCTGTTGAAAACGGGGCTCTTGATGAAGCCGTGCTTGATGAAAGAGTGGATAAGGTTGTTGATTTAATTCTTAAATCAAAGCCGGCTCTTGAAAAAGATTTCAAATATGATATTGAAAAGCATCACGCTGTTGCAAGAAAGGTTGCCGAGGGCTCAATGGTGCTTCTTAAAAATGAGGATCATATTCTTCCGCTCGGCAGCAATACAAAAATTGCTGTTATCGGAGAAATGGCAAAGGCACCGCGCTATCAGGGTGCTGGATCGTCAGTTATCAATCCTACAAAGATTGATAATGCGTATGACAGCTTGTCTGCGCTTGGTGCCGATGTTACATATGCACAGGGATATTATAAAGCGCCTCCGACAAAAAAGGATAAAAACAGAAAATCGGATGCCGAGCTTGTTGCCGAAGCAGTTAAAGCAGCCAAAGCGGCAGATGTTGCTCTTGTGTTTATCGGCTTAACGGAAGAGTTTGAAGCAGAGGGATATGACAGAGATAATATTGATATGCCTGCATCCCATAATGCACTTGTTGCTGAAATTGTTAAGGCAAATCCGAATACGGTGGTTGTTCTTGCCGGCGGTTCCGTTGTGAATATGCCTTGGATAAAGGATGTTAAAGCGCTTCTTAATATAGGGCTCAGCGGTCAGGCAGGCGGCTCTGCTGCTGCAAATATTCTTATGGGCAGGGTTAACCCAAGCGGTAAAACTGCCGAAACCTATCCGATGTCCTTTGAGGAAAACCCCGTTTACGGAAATTATCCCGGTTCTCCCGTAATTTCGGAGCATAAGGAAAGCGTTTATATTGGATATCGTTATTATGATACTGCAAAAAAGGATGTTCTCTTCCCGTTTGGCTTCGGTTTGTCCTATACAACCTTTGAATACAGTGATATCCGTCTTTCAGCAGGCGAAATCAAGGATAATGAAACAGTAACGGTTTCCTTTAAAATTAAAAATACAGGTGCTGCCGACGGAGCCGAAATTGCACAGATTTATGTTGCCGATAAGGAATCTACGATATTCAGGCCTGAAAAAGAGCTCAGAGCCTTTACAAAGGTATTCCTTAAAGCCGGTGAGGAGAAAGAAATTTCTCTTGAGCTTGGCAAGCGTGCATTTGCTTATTACAATACCAATATCGGTGATTGGCATGTTGAAACAGGAGAGTTTGATATTTTAGTAGGTGCTTCAAGCAGAGATATAAGACTTCAGGCTGCCGTTAACGTAATTTCAACGGTTGAGGCAGAGGTGCCGGATTATAAGAAAACGGCACCTGCATACTACAGCGCAGATATTTCCGGAATGAGCGGCAAACAGTGGGCTGCCGTTTACGGACAGCAGCTTCCGTCTGCCGAAAGAGATACATCTGCTAAAATTACAATTTATAACTGCCTTGATGATGCTTCCCATACAAAATGGGGCGGAAGAATCGGCAGATTGATTCAAAGCGTTATCACTAAATTTGCAAGTGCCGAAACAGGCGACGGTGCAATGCTTCAGGCTATGGCTGTTCAGATCCCCATGAGAAACTTTATTTCAATGTCTATGGGTGTATTCAGCCCCAAAATGGCAGATGGTCTGCTTCAGATTTTAAATGATGATGAAAGCACTTTTAAGGGCGTTTGCAAAATTTTGGGCGGTGTTCCAAAAGCTTTGTTTAAACTTCCGAATCTTTTGCATTCCATTTAATGAAAAATGAACAATAAAAAGATGTAAAGCGTTATAGCTTTACATCTTTTCTTTTTGTCTGTAAGCGGTGGGAACACAGCCGAATTCCTTTTTAAAAGCCTTAAGAAAAACGGAATAGTTGTTAAAGCCGCTTTCAAAGCATGCAGCTTTAGCTGAATATCCCTTGCTTATTAAATTTGCTGCATTTACGAGTCTTTTGGATTGAATATAGGAATAAATGGTTTTTCCCGTTATTCTTTTAAACTTATGCATCAAATAGTATCTGCTTATATAAAATTCATTTGAAATTTTATCAACGGATAAATCCTCAAAGATATTTTTATTTATGTATTCAAGAATGCTGTCCGTCTGTTTATCACTTTTATATTCAATTCGTATATTGTCATATTTTTCAAAGGCTCTGTTCAGCATAATCATTAACTGAATAAAAATTGTATCCTTCATCAGCTCAGAGGCAAATGCCCCGCTTCGTTCCCGATTGAATTTTTCTGCCAAATCAAACAGTTCACTTGCCGTATTTTCGGGCAGTCTTAAAAGATACTGTCCGTTTTTCTTTGCTTTTTCGAAGCAGGTGTTAAGCGCATGATTGTTTTTTAAGTAATCGCTGTTGATCCAGATAATGATTCGCTCGTATTCTTCTTCACTGCTGATAACAGGCTTGTGAATATCGCCGCTGCAAACCAGCAGAATATCATACGGCCTTAAAATGTATTCCTTGCCTTCAATGATGTAGGCAGCCTTTCCGCCTTTGAAAAGCACAAGCTTCTCAAATTCGTGGTAATGAAATTCAAATTCCTGTTTGCAGAAATTTCTGATATTAAAGATTCTGAAATTTTCTTTTAAATATCCTCTTTTGCCGTATTCGGCATCCAAATCGTAAGTTTCCATATTTTGATTATAAAGCACGATTTGCATATTGTAAAGCACATATTGAAATTTTAAATGCAAATATATTCTATATAATTGTGATAAAGAAAGGTGTGATTATATGAATATTTTAGTGTTGGCAGGAGGAGTGAGTCCTGAACGGGATGTTTCGCTTTCCTCAGCATCAAAAATTGCAAAGGCTCTGACGGCAAGCAGTAACAGGGTGGCTGTTCTTGATTTATATTATGGAATTTGTAACGTAAAGGATTTATACTTTACAAGCAATGCAGACGAAATCGAAGATTACACCGTACCCGAAGCAGCTCCCGATTGTGTAGATACGGAAGCAATTGATGCGTATATAGGCAGAAATGTTCCGGAATGCTGCCAAATGGCGGATGTTGTTTATCTTGCACTTCATGGTGATGTAGGAGAAAACGGAAAGCTTCAGGCTCTTCTTGATTTGTATAAAATCAGATATACCGGATCGGGATTTGATGGGTGCATGCTTTCAATGGATAAGAATCTTGCCAAGGCTTTGGTGGCTGCAAATAATATAAAAACAGCGAAATGGTGCTTGAATGCAATGGATGATTCCATCGGCTTTCCCTGCGTAGTAAAGCCTGTCGCCGGGGGATCCAGCATTGGTGTTTCCATGGCTGAAAATACAGAAGAATATAATATTGCAATGCGTGAAGCCCAAAAATATGACCGCGATATTATGATTGAAGAAAGAATTTTCGGCAGGGAGTTTTCGGTTGGTATACTGAATGATTCGGCATTGCCCGTTATTGAGATTATACCGAGAAATAATGAATTCTATAATTATAAAAATAAGTATCAGAAGGGCTTTACAAACGAAATCTGCCCTGCACATATTTCCTGTGCTCTTGCAAAGGAGCTTAAGCAGGAAGCCGAAAGAATACACAAAATTCTTCATTTGAGATTTTATTCAAGAATTGATTTTATTGTGGACAATGATAATAATATATTTTTTCTTGAGGCAAATTCTCTTCCGGGCATGACGCCTGCAAGCCTGCTTCCGCAGGAGGCTGCCGCAATGGGAATATCTTATGAAGATTTATGCAATCAGATTGCAGAAAGCGCGCTAATGTGATAAAATAGTGCCGAATATAAAAAGGGGATGGCGCAAATGTATCGTATTTTAATAGTTGAAGATGATACGGGAATTGCAGAAGCAATAAAAAAGCAGCTTCAGATGTGGAATCTGGAAGTAAAATGTGCTGAGGATTTCAGAAATGTTCTTTCCGAATTTTCAGCGTTTAATCCGCATTTGATTCTGCTGGATATCTCTCTTCCTTTTTATAACGGCTATCATTGGTGCAGTGAAATAAGACGGGTGTCAAAAGTGCCGATTATCTTTATTTCCTCTGCCGCAGATAATATGAATATTGTTATGGCTATGAATATGGGTGCCGATGATTTTATTGCCAAGCCGTTTGATCAAAGTGTTCTTGTTGCCAAGATACAGGCGGTGCTTCGCCGCACTTATGATTTTTCCTCCTCTGTTTCCGTTATAGAGCATAAGGGTGCAATGCTGAATACAGAGGATGGCACATTAACATTAAATCATAACCGGATACCGCTTACCAAAAATGAATATATTATTCTTCTTTGCCTAATGAAAAATAAGGGTAAAATCATAAGCCGTGAAAAGCTGATGCAGCAGCTTTGGGAAACAGACAGTTTTGTAGATGAAAATACTTTAACGGTTAATGTAAGCAGGCTGCGCAAGAAGCTTGAATCAGCAGGTTTGCCGGATTTTATAGAAACAAAGTTCGGTGTAGGTTATATGATTAACGGGTGATATCGGAGCAAAGTATGAAATTCTTTTTTTCTTATTTAAAACAGCGTAAGAAGTCCATTGTGGTTTTCATTTTATTTTCGGTTATTTTTTTATGTTCCTTTATGCTTTATGGTGTTCCTGCCGGTGCGGTTGTTTATCCTGCGCTTTTATGTGCCTTTTTCGGCGCCGCTTTTATGCTGTATGATTTCGGAAGTGTAAAAAGAAAGCATAAAACGCTTGAGGAACTTTATAAATGTACGGAAAATATAACCGATAGTTTCCCTGCTGCCGTTACGATAGATGATGCGGATTATCAGGAAATTATCAATCTTCTTGTTGAAGAAGAAAAGCAGCGGAATACCGCAATGAATATAAAGTATTCCGATATGGTTGACTATTATACGCTTTGGGCACATCAGATAAAAACACCCATTGCCGCTATGAAACTGAATCTGCAGAATTATGATACGGAAATGGCAAGAATTATATCGGAGGATTTATTCAGGATAGAGCAGTATGTTGAAATGGTGCTTGTTTTTCTGCGCCTGGATTCCGATTATACCGATTATGTTATAAAGGTAACTTCGCTTGATGATATTATAAAAAGCGCTGTTAAAAAGTTTGCTTCCCAGTTTATACGAAGAAAGATTAATCTTGAGTATAAAGCACTTGATGTCAACGTGCTTACGGATGAAAAATGGCTTTCCTTTGTTATAGAACAGGTGCTTTCCAATGCGCTTAAGTATACAAAAAGCGGAGGAATATGCATATTTCTTGAAAGCCCTGAAACCCTTTGCGTAAAAGATACGGGAATCGGGATTGCGCCTGAGGATCTGCCCCGGATTTTTGAAAAGGGTTTTACAGGTTATAACGGACGGGAGGATAAAAAAGCAAGCGGTATCGGACTTTATCTTTGCAAAAGAATATGCAATAATCTTGGGCATAATATATCTGCAGATTCAGCCTTGGGAAAGGGTACAGAAATAAGAATTGATTTAAGCAGAGAAAGCATTGAAATAGAATAACTTCTTACAAAAATGTAAGAACTAAGCGGAGAAATGTAAGCCAAATCAATGGAATTGCATTTCTCCTTTTTGATAAAATGGGCTCAGGCAATGAAAAGCAATCCCAATCATTGCTTTATCAAAAGGAGGAATGAGATATGAATATCTTAGAAGTAAATGCCCTCAGAAAGGTTTATACAACCCGATTAGGCGGAAACAGAGTTGAGGCGCTGAAAAATGTTTCTTTCAGTGTGAATGAGGGCGAATATGTTGCAATTATGGGCGAATCCGGAAGCGGTAAAACAACGCTTCTTAATATACTTGCTGCCCTTGATAAGCCAACAAGCGGAAGTGTAAGGCTTGCCGGTAAGGAGCTTTCGGGTATCAAGGAAAGCGGCATTGCAGCATTCAGAAGGGATAACCTCGGTTTTGTTTTTCAGGACTTCAATCTGCTTGATACTTTTTCCCTTGAGGATAATATTTATCTTCCCCTTGTGCTTGCGGGGTTTAAGCACAATGAAATGAAGAAAAGGCTTATGCCGATTGCAGCACAGCTTGGAATAACAGATTTATTAAAGAAATATCCTTATGAGGTTTCGGGCGGTCAGAAGCAGCGTGCGGCAGTTGCAAGAGCACTTATCACAGAACCGAAAATTGTTCTTGCAGATGAGCCTACCGGTGCGCTTGACTCCAAGGCTTCGGATGAGCTTTTAAGGCTGTTTTCCAAAATTAATGATATCGGCCAGACAATTCTTATGGTTACCCATTCCGTTAAAGCGGCAAGCCACGCAGGCAGGGTGCTGTTTATTAAAGACGGCGAGGTTTTTCATCAGCTATACAGGGGCACATCAACCAATGAGGAATTTTATCAGAAAATTTCCGATACCTTAACTTTGCTTGCAACAGGTGGTGACGGAAGATGAAAACAGGTCTTTATCCCCAGCTTGCATTAAACGGAATTAAAAAAAATAAAAGGCTTTATCTGCCGTATATTTTAACCTGTGCAGGTATGGTTATGATGTTTTATATTGTTTCCTTTCTTGCACGCGGAGAAACGATTACAAAGCTTCGCGGCGGTACAATGATGCAATTCTGCCTTCAGCTTGGACTTGGCGTTATTGGTGTTTTTTCGCTTATATTTTTGTTTTATACAAATTCGTTTTTAATCAGGCGAAGAAAAAAGGAATTCGGTCTTTATAACATTCTTGGTATGGGCAAAGTCAATCTTGCAAGGGTGCTGATATGGGAAAGTCTTATTGTTTCGGCTGTTTCGCTTTTAGGCGGTATGTTCTGCGGAATTCTGTTTTCAAAGCTTGCCGAGCTATTGATGCTGAATATTCTTCAGATGGAAACGGATTTTTCATTAAGTATTTCATTGGATTCCATTGTTTATACGGTTGTTTTGTTTGCAATTATATTTTTCCTTATATTGCTGAATACATTAAAGCAGATAACCGTTTCGAAGCCGATTGAACTTTTACACAGTGAAAACGCAGGCGAAAAGCCGCCGAAGGCAAACTGGGTTGTGGCACTGGCAGGTGTAGTGATTATGGCGATTGCCTATTATATCGCCATTTCCATTGAAGAGCCTTTGGAAGCCATTATGTGGTTTTTCATTGCAGTTGTGCTTGTTATTATTGCAACCTATCTTCTGTTTATTGCAGGCTCGGTTGCTCTTTGCAGCCTGCTTCAGAAAAATAAAAATTACTATTATAAAACAAACCATTTTGTTTCGGTTTCATCCATGCTGTTCCGTATGAAGCGAAACGGCGCAGGTCTTGCTTCCATATGCATTCTCTGCACCATGGTGCTGGTAATGGTTTCTTCAACCGTCTGCCTTTATATGGGTGCGGAGGATTCCTTAAGAAAGCGTTATCCAAGAAATATTTTAAGTGATGTTACTGTAAGTGAAATTGCAGATTTAAATGCAGATAATGTTAAGGTAATTTCTGATACTGCATTAAAAATTGTTGAGGAAAATGGCGAACAGGCTGAAAATGTATTGAATTATAACTATGCTGTTTTTAATGGGACTTATGAGAACGGAAAAGTGACAACCTCAGAAATTGAAAAAGTTTCTGATCAGACAATCGTTTTTATTGTTTCACTGGATGATTATAATAAGATAACCGGAAAGAGCGAAACGCTTTCTGAGAATGAAGTATTTGTCAACACATCTAAGGGTTTAAAGCTTCAGAAAAACAGCATCGTAATTGAGGGCGGAAAAAGCTTTAGCATCAAAGGCAGCGTTGATAAATTTATTGACAGCAATCTGGATACTATGAATGTATTGCCGTCAATTTATCTTGTTGTAAAGGATTTTGAAGGTGCGGTTTCTCCTATGATGAATCTTGCAAATTTCAAAGGCGACAGGCTTGTTTATCTTCATAATTTCTTTGGCTTTGATTTATCCTGCAAGGATGAAAAACAGGTGGATATTTATACAGAAATCAGCGATACAATCCAATCGGGAAGTATTACGGCAAATGGATTGGAAAACAGAACAATTGAATGCGCCGCTTTTGACAGAGCAGAATTTTTTGAATTGTACGGTTCGCTGTTTTTCCTTGGGATTCTGTTGGGCATTGTGTTTATATTTGCTGCCGTTCTTATCATTTATTATAAGCAGATGTCTGAGGGGTATGAGGATCAGTCACGCTTTGATATTATGCAGAAAGTCGGTATGAATAAACAGGAAATCAGGAAAAGCATTAATTCACAGGTGTTAACGGTATTCTTTATGCCGCTGCTTATTTCGGCAATACATCTTGGCTTTGCATTTCCTATGATATATAAAATGCTTATGCTGTTTGCAATAACAGATTTGGCATTTCTGATTTATGTAACATTGGGCTGCTTCGCCGTGTTTACATTGTGCTATATAATTGTATATAAAATTACATCAAAGGCTTACTATTCCATTGTAAGCGGTGCAAAAGAATAAAAACAAAGGAGAAATCGGATATGAAAAAAGCTTTAACAGCCTGCCTGGCTGCCATACTGATAATCGGCGGTGTTGTAGGCGGATTGTACCATATGGAAAATTACGATAAGATTTATTATACAAAGATAGATAATGAGCAAAAAAGCGAACTGCCTGCCAACAGGGACATGGAATATGAATACAGATTGGACAGCTACGATGAAAAGGGCAAAAAAAGGACGTTGAAATTTGAAACCTCAAGAGAACTGAGAGAGGATGCTTATCTGATGCTTGAGGTAAAATCTACAGGAGTCCATAAATGGGAAGAGGTTCAGTTTGATGAATTACCTGCGGCAGCGCAGGAAAAATTAAAGTAATGCATAAGAAAAGTCCCAAGGCCAAAAGGTCTTGGGACGGATTGTTTATTATTGATTTTTCTTTTCCTCTTCAAGCTCTGCCATTTCCTTGTAAAAAGCGTTTGCCTTAACATAAACCATGATAATATCGTGGATATGCTCATAAAGTTCACCCTCTTTATAATTTACCTGAACAATTCTTTCGTCGTCATCAATACAGAGCGGACCCTTTTCCCAATCATTAAAGGTTGGCATAATGGAATAGTTTTCCTTTGTTTTTACGATAGAGATAAGCGTTAAATCCGCAGTGGCTTCAACAAAGCCTTTTTTCTTTGTGTATCGTTCAATGGTGGAAACAGGGCTGTCATCATTGTGCTTTTTCGTGTAGCAGGCATCAATCACTCTGTCTATGAATTTTTCAGCTTCCCCGGCTGAATACGGTGCCTTTAAAAGCAAAACCGTATCTATATCTGCAATGCCGTATTTTTCGCTTTCTCCGCAGGGAATACCAATCAGGTTTTCATCTTTGTCCACATAAACCGAAATTGTATAAAATTCTCTTTCCATAGAATCACCCTAATTCATTACTATTTGTTGTTTATAATAACATATTTGATTGAAAAAAACAACCTTATGTGCTAATATGAAGCAAGGTGATAATATGAAAAAGGTATTGATAACAGGCGGAGCAACGGGAATCGGCAAGGCAACGGCATTGCTTTTTAAAGAAAAGGGCTATGATGTTTATATAACCTATCATAAAACATCCCCTGATTTTGACGGGGTAACTGCCGTGAAATGTGATTTGGAAAGCATGGTTGATATAGAAAATCTTTTCAATCAGGTGAACGATATTGATATTCTGGTTAATAATGCAGGTGTAAGTCTGCTTAAAATGATAAATGATGTGACCGCCGATGATTATGAAAGTGTTATGAACGTAAACGCAAAGGCTGTATATTTTTGCAGTAAGCTTGCGGCAATGCAGATGCTTCAAAAGCACAGCGGTGCAATTATCAATGTTTCCTCCATGTGGGGAGAGGTCGGTGCCTCCTGCGAAACGCTTTATTCCATGAGTAAGGCAGGTGTTATCGGCTTAACCAAGGCGCTTGCCAAGGAGCTGGCGCCAAGCGGCATAACGGTGAATTGCGTTTCTCCCGGCATTATAGATACAAGGATGAATGCTGTGTTCAGCAAAGAAGAGCTTGCCGAAGAAGTGCCTCTTGAGCGCCTCGGCTCGGCCGATGAGGTTGCTTCTGCGATTCTGTTTCTTGCTGAAAACGGATATATTACCGGTCAAAACCTGTCTGTAAACGGTGGAACGGTCATTTAATGATTAGGCTTCCCTTTAAGGAAAAGTCATTTTATTTATCCGCTCTATAATATTTTTTGTGTTTGCTGTAACACTTCCTTTCGATTTTCATAGTATGAGTTAGAAAAGCGAAAGGGGGTACGGCTATGGGTTGCGGATGCAATAACGGTTGCGGCGGTTCTTCTTGGATTATCATTCTCATCATAATCCTTCTCCTCTGCGGTGGTTTCAACAATGGTTGTGGTTGCGGTAATAACGACTGTGGCTGCGGTTGCTAATTAAATAACCAACAAAGGGTACACCCGGGCAGCAATGCCCGGGTGTATTTTTTATTTCAATCGTTTATTAAATAAAAATGCTGTATTGCTATTTGGCGATATGCGGTTCAGATGCTCAAATGTTGGTGAATATGAAATGATATTTTTATAAACATATTTTGTATGCATTTCACATCATAAATTTTAGTCAACATAAATATGTTCTAAAATTACAGTGTGTTAATTCAGCTGCATCTATAATATCAGTTTTTTTTGCTCTTGCCTATACTCTGTCAGCAGATACTTAGAAAAAAATTTAAAAAAGTTCTTGACTTTATTTGACCTTTGTGCTATTATCACAATAGAAAGTCAAAGAAAGTCAAAGTCAAAAGTAATTCAACAGCGCTTTGACAAAACAAAAAGGCTTTATAAAAAATCCGATTTGCCCGTACAAATCGGAAAAATGTTAAAAACAATATTGGACAACCAATAAGAAAGGCAGTGACGGAAAAAGTGAGAATGACAGATATGATTGCCGATATGATTCTTGATATGTTTGATGAAGATAACAGCACCATTCAGATTCAGCGAAATGATTTGGCATCTCAGCTCGGCTGTGTTCCAAGCCAGATAAATTATGTGATTACCTCCCGATTTACGCCTGAGCAGGGCTACAGAATCGAAAGCAGGCGAGGGGGCGGCGGCTGTATTTATATCACAAGGGCGGACAATAAAAATTCTGCCATAGTTGCTTTGATTAACAGCGTTGGCGAATCCATTGATGAACGCTCTGCAAAAGCCAATATTTATAATCTGAATTATCAGAATCTTATTGACGATAAAACAGCAAAGCTGCTTGTTGCTGCAACGGCAGACGGTAATTTGCGGGGGTTACCTGCCGAGGTAAGAAACGCAATAAGAGCAAAGCAGTTTAAACAGATGCTTCTTGCATATATTGATTAGTGTGTAATAGTTTCAAGAGGTATAAATTTAAATCACACCTTGACTGGCTGCAACAAGGTAATTTGTGATTTTATAATGATTCATTGCAGCCGGAAAGGTACGGTAAAAAATGAAATGTCAGCATTGTAATGAAAGGGAAGCTACAACCCATATCAAAAAGAACATAAACGGAAATAAATCAGAAATGCATCTTTGCAGTGAATGTGCAGCAGAGCTTGGTGTTGCCGAGGAGTTCGCTCCTGAAAACTTCTTTGCAGACACCTTCTTCGGAAATCTTCTGGGTGCCGGAATTCCTGCAATGAATGTGCTTTCCGGTGTGGACAGATGCGAATGCTGCGGTTCGTCCTTTAACGATATTGTTAAAAGCGGTTCTGTTGGCTGTGCACATTGCTATGAAAGGTTTGCAGATAAGCTTGAGCCCTCAATTACCAAAATTCACGGCAAAACAAAGCATGTCGGAAAAAATGTAAGCTATACGGTTGAGGAAACAGAGAACGAATCCCCGAAGGATAAGGTTGAAAGCTTAAAAGAAGAATTGAAGCAGGCTGTTAAGGAGCAAAGATTTGAAGACGCTGCCGAGCTTCGTGATAAGATTAAAGAATTAAATCAGGAGGGCTGAGAAAATGGCTAAATGGTATAACGGCGGCGGAGCAGACAATGATGTTGTTTTGTTTTCCAAAATAAGACTTGCAAGAAATTTAAGCGATACTCCGTTTAAAAGCAGAATGAGCAGGGAAATTAAGAAGAATACGGTTAAAAAGCTTTATGCAAGCGTTAAAAATTCGGATATTGCAGGTGACTTCAATATTGTTGATTTGTCTGCCCAGTCAGCAGTTAAGGCAGTTTCCTATGCTGAAAAACAGCTTATCAGTCCGGAATTTGCAAAAGAAAAGGGTGTATTCCTGTTATCCTCCGATGAATCGGTTTCGGTTATGCTGTGTGAGGAGGACCATATCAGGATAACTGCCTTTGCAGGCGGACTTGCAACGGAAAAAGCTTATGAAAGTGCAGATAAAACAGATAATGTTTTTATCAACAATCTTCCGATTGCCTTTGATGAAAGGCTTGGCTTTTTAACGGCAAGCCCCATCAATCTCGGAACAGGGCTTAAGGTGTCCGTTGCGCTTCATCTTCCAGCAATCAAGTCCAACGGCGGCATGCCGCGGCTTGCTTCAATGGTTGGAAAGCTTGGACTTTCGCTTCGTTCGTTATACAGTGAAAAGGGTGCCTTTTATCTTCTTTCCAATCAGATTTCCATGGGCATAACCGAAAAGGCGGCTATTGATAATATCAATGCGGTTGCCGCTCAGATTATCAGGCAGGAAAGAAACCTTCGGGATGTTATGAAAAACAGTGAAATCTGGGAGGATAAATTATACAGAAGTATGGGCACACTTAAAATGGCAAGGCGTCTTGATTTCAGTGAATTTATAGAGCTGATTTCTGATGTGCGCCTTGGCATTTCGCTCGGATTTTTTGATGAAGATCTGTTTGATGTGGATTTTCTAATCCATAATCTTGCAGACGGAACAGTGCTTTCGGATAACGATAGCGAGGATTCGCCTGAACTGTCTTCAAAAATCAGAGCAGAGATTATCAGAAATAAATTGAAATAAGAGGAAATCCATTCCTCTTGTTACATAGCAGTTGGGAGGAATATATAATGTATAGATTTAATAGTTTTACACAAAAGGCAAATGATGTTTTGAATCTTGCCATTAAAGCTGCTGAAAATTACGGACACACTTATGTCGGCTCAGAGCATATTCTTGTCGGCCTTTTAAAAGAGGGAACAGGCGTTGGCGCTATTATGCTGGAAGAAAAGGGCGTTTCTCTTGATAAAACTGAAGATTTAATCAGAAAAAATATCGGGCTTGGTTCGCCGACACGTCTTTCACCGGATGATTTTACGCCTCGCAGCAAACGCATCATTGAGGTTAGCTTTCAGATTGCAAGGGGTATGCTGAATTCCTTTGTAGGTACAGAGCATATTCTGCTTGCTCTTCTTCGTGAAAGCGATTCCTATGCTGTTGATTTTATTAATGCCTGCGGAGTGGATGAGCATTCTCTTCTTGAAGAGGTTTGCTCTTCTCTTGGGAAAAGTGAGGAAAGCTTTAAAAACAACAGCAAAGGTGCTAAAAAAGGAAAAAGCTCAACGCCTACTCTTGATGAATTCGGTAAGGATTTAACCGAGGCTGCAAGTGAAGGAAAGATTGATCCCGTAATCGGCAGAGATAAGGAAATTGAAAGAGTTATCCAGATTCTTTCAAGAAGAACAAAAAATAACCCGTGCCTTATCGGTGAACCGGGTGTCGGTAAAACGGCTATCGCTGAGGGTCTGGCTCTTAAAATAGTTAAGGACGAGGTTCCCGAGCTTCTTGCAGGCAAAAAAATTGTTGCTCTGGATTTAACCTCTATGGTTGCAGGCACAAAGTATAGAGGCGACTTTGAGGAACGCATCAAAAAGGCAATGGACGAGGTAAAGAAATCAAAGGATGTCATTTTGTTTATTGATGAGGTTCACACTATTATGGGAGCCGGTTCTGCAGAAGGCGCAGTTGATGCCGCAAATATTTTAAAGCCTTCCCTTGCAAGAGGCGAAATTCAGGTTATCGGCGCAACAACAATTGATGAATACAGAAAGAATATTGAAAAGGATGCCGCTCTTGAACGACGTTTTCAAAGTGTAATGGTTGGTGAGCCGACAGAAGAGGAAACCGTTGAGATTTTAAAGGGTCTGCGTGATAAATATGAAGCACACCATAAGGTAAAGATAACAGATGAAGCAATTGAAACTGCTGTTAAGATGAGTTCACGCTATATTGCAGACAGATTTCTGCCGGATAAAGCAATAGACCTTGTTGATGAGGCTGCGTCACGTGTAAGGCTGAAGGCTCTTACAGCACCGCCTAATTTAAAGGAAATGGAAAACGAGATAAAAAGGCTGCAGGAGGAAAAGGCATCTGCTGTAAGAAGTCAGGATTTTGAGAATGCAGCCAAAATCCGTGATAAGGAAAAAGAGCTTCAGACGCTTCTTGATGAAGAAAAGGAAAAATGGAAAAACAGTTCTTCCCATGATGTTAAGGAAATATCAACAGAGGATATCGCTTCGGTGGTTTCCTCCTGGTCGGGAATTCCTGTTAACCAGCTTACCAAAGAGGAAAGTGAAAAGCTTCTGAATATGGAGCAGATTATGCATGAAAGGATTGTTGGGCAGGATAAGGCTGTATCCTCAATTGCAAAGGCAATCCGCCGCGGAAGAGTCGGACTTAAAAATCCGAACAGACCGTTGGGCTCGTTTATTTTCCTTGGCCCTACAGGTGTTGGCAAAACAGAGCTTTGCAAAACGCTTGCAGAGGCAATGTTCGGCAATGAGGATGCAATCATAAAGCTTGATATGAGCGAATATATGGAAAAGCATACGGTATCCAAGCTGATTGGTGCACCTCCCGGATATGTTGGCTTTGATGAGGGCGGCCAGCTTACTGAAAAAATCAGAAGAAAGCCATATTCCGTTGTTCTTTTTGATGAAATTGAAAAGGCACATCCCGATGTGTTTAATATGCTGCTTCAGATTCTGGAGGACGGAGTATTAACAGATTCGCAGGGCAGAAAGGTTTCCTTCAAAAATGCAATTATTATAATGACCTCCAATGTAGGAGCTTCCAAGATTACCGATAATAAAACCGCTCTTGGTTTCGGCGGCAGTGAGGGCGGAAAGCCTGATATTGAAGCCCTTGTAACGGAGGATCTAAAGAAAACCTTTAAGCCGGAATTTCTGAACAGAGTTGATGAAATCATTGTATTCAATCAGCTTGAGAAGGAAGATATTAAGGAAATTGCAAAGCGTATGCTGAAATCCCTTGAAAAGCGTCTTCATGATTTGGAAATTGATGTTGAATTTACAGATGAAGCTGTTTCGGCTCTTGCCGATGCAGGCTTTGACAAGGTGTACGGGGCAAGACCTTTACGCCGTGCAATTCAGCAGAAGATAGAGGATCCGCTTTCAGAGTTGATTCTTGAAGAAAAAATTACTGCAAAAAGTAAATGCACTGTTGATTTTAAAGACGGAAAATTTACTTTTGAATAAAAAATTATCCCCTATGATTTCTCATAGGGGATTTTTGTGTTGCATTACGAATTTATTTTTTACACACCTTTAAAATGTAATCTGCAATTTTAGTGCTGTTAACAATATATGTACCGTGCAGTTCATTTTTAAAAATGGTTAAAGTGCTGTTAGGTATATGATCTGCAATTTCCTTAAAGTGTGATTGCTTAATCATATCGTTGCTTCCGCCTGTCATATCCACAGGAATTCTGATTGTTTTCAGCTCCTCGTTTGAAATATTCGGTTCTGTTAAAATCACTTTGATTCGTTTTGCCCTTGAAAAGAAATAGGCAAATTTGTACATTGCCGTCTGCCAGCCAACAAGGCCGCTTGGTTTGGTGTTGACGCCGCTGATGATAATTCTGGACAGCAGTTCCTGATGCTTTAATGCAAGAATAAGGGCAATTATGCCCCCGTCACTGAATCCGTAAACAACAGGCTTTTCAATGTTAAGCTTTGTAATAAATTCATAAACATCATTTGCCATATCATCATAGTGAAGCTCTGAAACCTTAGAGCTTTTGCCGTGATTTCTTGTGTCTATTGCATAAACCGTAAAATGATTTTTCAAAACGGATATTGCCTTGTTGAATATTGTGCAGTCTTCTCCGCTGCCGTGAAGCATAATAAGCGGCTGCCCTTCACCGCATTTTTCATAGTAAAGCTTAACCTCTGATGTTTCAAGTATCATAGCGCATCTCCCTTTTGCAATAAACAGTCATTTAAACCATGTTTTATATTTCTCTTCATTTTCTAAATTTTTGCATTTTCATATTTGATGTCGTGATTGTTTATGTCAATAATTCCGTAACTGCCGTTTGCAACAGCGCCGGGATTTATCAGATAAACACCGTTTTCAATTCTGAACTGCGGCTCGTGCGTGTGACCGAACAGCGCAATATCAATGCCTCTATTTTTTGCCTCGTGAGCCAATGTAAGATAAGTAAGCTTTACATTAAAGGTATGCCCATGGCAGAGCATAATTCTTTTTCCTGCAAGGGTGAATTCCCTTGTAGTCGGTTCGGTTGAACTGAAATCCGTATTTCCGCAAACGGTAATGAAATGCATTCTGTTTCCGAAATAAATTTTAATATCATCCAAATCATTTCCGCTGTTGCAGTCGCCGAGACAAAGAAAGTAATCGGCATCATCAATATGCTTTTCCACAATGTCAAAAAGATTGCCTTTTCTTCCGTGAATATCAGAAACAGCAATTAATCTCATTCATATATTCCTCTTTTTTATCATAGTATAAATCAGATAATATTATATTAGAAATGAAAGGGGAAAACAATACAAAAATGAATTTAAGTGATGAACAGATGAAAAAAATATTAAAAAATGCTTCTAAAAAAACAGGTGTTGATGTAAACAAGATGAAATCAGCGGCAGAAAACGGAAAGCTGGATGATTTTATAGGTAAAAATCTTTCCGGCGAGGCTTCTCAAAAGCTGAAATCTGTTTTAAGTGATAAAAACACAGCCGAAAAGCTGCTTTCCACTCCCGAAGCAAAGGAGCTTCTTAAAAATTTATTAAAAGGATAAGATATGGATAATTTAAACGATATTATTGCAAGTCTTTCGTCTGATGATATCAATATGCTGAAAGGCGTAGCTTCTTCTATTTTAGGTGAGGATTCCGCCAATTCCAATCACAGTAATCCGCCTGCCGAGGAAAATAAACCGCAGAACGCTCTTTCCTCGCTGGGCTTTAACGGCGATGATTTTAATATGATGATGAAAGCAAAAAGTATATTTGACAGAATGAATAAAACCTCCAATAAAAACACTGATTTGATATTGGCTCTTAAGCCCCATCTTTCTCCCGAAAACCGCAATAAGGCTGATACAGCAATCCGAATTCTGAAAATGTTTGAAATCCTGCCGCTGCTGAAGGATTTGTTTTAGATGGCAGGCTTTTCAAACAGGGATATTGAGGAAGCGAAAAGGCGTGTTCGTGAAATGCAGAGCAGGGCCGAGAGTTATGTTCCGCACGAAAAGGAAACCAAAACCAATCAAAACAGTGGGCATTCGGAAAAAAAGAATATTTCTTCTCCTATGCCTGTGACGGAAGAAAAGCCAAAAGAAGATAAATCCGATGAAAAAGATGAAAAGGACAGCTCTTATTTCATTATTCTGATACTTCTTATGCTTTTATCTCATGAAGGGGCAGACAACAAGCTGCTTCTCGCATTACTTTATTTGCTGCTGTAAATCTTTATTTAGGTTTGCGCAAATGCGGGAAGCAGCCTTTTTTAATAAATTCAATTTAATATGGAAATAATTGTTATGATATGATATGATATAGAAAACAGAGCAGGCAATAAAGACAAGCCCTGTACTTATCCGGATTGCCTGAAATAAATAAGAGGAAAACGATATGAGTGATTTTACAAGAGTATATTTTGAGGGGCTCGGTATAGAGTTTGATTTGCCTTCTGTTGCCTTTTCTATCGGCGGATACGAGGTGCACTGGTATGGCATTATTATTGCTTTTGGCTTTGCCCTTGCTGTGCTTTACGGCGGCCGAATGGCTTACAAATGGAAAATGAGCCTTGACGGAATGGTTGATGTTCTGCTGTGGGGCACGGTATTCGGAATTATCTGTGCCCGTGCCTATTATGTTATTTTTCAATGGGATTACTATAGCGCTCATCCGGGCGAAATTATTGCAATATGGAATGGCGGCATAGCGATTTACGGAGGAATAATAGGCGCTCTCATCGGTGCAAAAATCGGCTGTAAGGTTGGGAAAATCAACTTTCAGAATCTGCTTGATTTAGGTGCGCTCGGTCTTTTGATCGGTCAGGGCATCGGCAGATGGGGCAATTTCTTCAATCAGGAGGCCTTCGGAACAAACACCGATACGGCACTTTTCCGTATGTGGTCTTTAAAAATCAGAGATACGCTCTATCAGGATCAGGCAGATTTGTTTGCAAAGGGTATTGAGGTTGATCCCGAAAAGGCGGTTCATCCAACATTTTTATATGAAAGCATTTGGTGTATTGCAGTATTTATTCTGCTGCATATTGTTGTAACAAAGTTCCGAAAATTCAAGGGTGAAATATTCCTGCTTTACGGCATTTTCTATGGCCTGGAGCGTACGGTTGTTGAGGGTATGCGAACGGACAGCCTGTATATTCCGAATACGGAAATCCGTGTCAGCCAGCTTCTTTCGGCAGTGATTGTTGCTGTGTTTACCATTTGGCTGATTATCATGTTTGTAAAGCTGAAAAAGGGTACGCTTTCAAGAAAATATCTCATCAATCCGCCGCCTGTTCCGTTTGAACTTCCCGAGGCGCCTGTTGAAGTTTCATATAAGTATTCAGACGGCAGGAGTACAGCTTCGGATACAGATTTCTTTAAAATTATCAAGGAGGAAGAATAAATGAATATTATTGACGGAAAAGCAGTTTCAAAAGCAGTTCGTGAAAGAGTGGCTGAAGAAACGGAAAGATTAAAGAAAAAGGGTGTAACGCCGGGACTTGCAGTTATTATAGTAGGTGAAGATCCCGCTTCTCAGGTTTATGTAAGAAATAAGGAAAAGGCGTGTGAAGAGGTTGGCTTTTACAGTGAAAAGTTTGCACTTCCCGAAAATACAACGCAGGAGGAGCTTAATTCGCTTGTTCAGAAGCTGAATCAGCGTGACGATATTAACGGAATTCTCTGCCAGCTTCCGCTTCCTGCGCATCTTGATGATAAAGAGGTAATTAATCTTATCAGTCCAATAAAGGATGTTGATGCGTTTCATCCTGAAAATGTCGGTGCAATTATGATCGGTGATTATCATTTTCTGCCCTGTACGCCGGCAGGTGTTATGGAACTTATTCATTCAACAGGCGTTGATGTATGCGGCAAAAAGGCTGTTGTTATCGGAAGAAGCAATATTGTGGGCAAACCGATGGCAATGCTGCTTCTTCACGAGAATGCAACGGTTGAAATTACGCATTCAAGAACTCGGAATTTATCTGAAATAACGGCAGGTGCCGATATTCTTGTTGCTGCTATCGGCAAGGCGAAGTTTGTTACTGCCGATATGGTTAAAGAGGGCGCTGTTGTAATTGATGTAGGTATGAACAGGGATGAAAACGGCAAGCTCTGCGGAGATGTTGATTTTGAAAATGTTAAGGACAAATGCTCGTATATTACGCCTGTTCCCGGCGGAGTAGGCCCGATGACAATTTCCATGCTTATGCAGAATACTCTCACTGCCGCTAAGCTTCAGAATGGTATAAAGGACTAATGGATAACAGCTTGTTTGATAAAATCTGCAGTTGTTGTAATTTAGGCTTGCCGAAAGGCAGGCCTAAAAGAATTTCAGGCGGATATATGCATAAAATGTACCGTATTAAAGCAAACAGCGGCGATTATGCCGTTAAGCTTCTGAACCCTGTTATTATGCAGAGAGAAGATGTGATGAATAATTTCAGGCTTGCCGAAAATCTGGAAGCAAAGCTGCAGGCGGCAGGGCTTCCTGTTGTGCCTGCTTTGGAATTCAACGATAAAAAAATGCAGTGTATTGATAATCAGTATTTTTATGTGTTTGATTGGATAAACGGCAAATCCCTCAATCAAAAGCAGATTAAAGATGTGCATTGCAAGATTATCGGAAGGCTGTTGGCAAGGATACATAAGCTGGAATGCCCAAAAGCCTATACGGAAAAAAGCGATGTTGTAATTGACTGGGATTTTTATATTGATAAAGCAAAGGAAACATGCCCGAAAGTTGCAAAGATGCTATTGTTTGACAAAGAGCTTCTTTATAAATTGATGGAAAAAGGAAATTCGGCTTATAAAAGACTTCCGAAAACAGTGTGTATATCGAATGGTGATATGGACAGCAAAAATGTTTTGTGGGTTGATGATAAGCCGCAGATTATTGATTTGGAATGCCTGAATTACGGAAATCCATTTACCGAACTTTTTCAGCTTTCTCTTTGTTGGTGCGGTTATGAGCAATGCAGAATAAATTATGATTTGCTGGGTGCGTTTATTAAGTCCTATATCGCCGAATACGGCAGCTTTCATGCAGAATGGGAAGATTTGTATTACAGCAATATCGGCAGGCTGGAATGGCTTGAATATAACGTAAAAAGAGCATTGCTGATTGAATGCACGGATAAGGCAGAACAAAAGCTTGGCATTGATCAGGTTAAAGAAACAATGAAGCATATTGTTTATTATGAAAATGAAAAGGATACTCTTTTATCCTATTTGAAAAGCCTGGTGTAGCATATTTGCTTTATGATATAATTTGATGGGGAGGAATGTTTATGGCGAATTACAGTGTTTGCGGTATTGATTGCGATATCTGCAGGTTTAAGCACGAAATGAATTGCAAGGGCTGCAAAGAAATTAAAGGAAAAGTGTTCTGGGGTGATTGTGAACTGTATCGGTGCAACTCTGAAAAGAAACAGGCACATTGCGGAAAATGCAATCAGTTTCCCTGCGGTAAATTAAAAGAATGGGCGTCAAAAGAAAATCCGGAAAGAATTGATAATCTTAAAAGCTTAATTTCATACATATAATGTTAAAGAGCAGTTGATTTAATCAGCTGCTCTTTTTTTATCGCTATGCTTTTTTAACAGGTATCCAGACTTCGGATTTATAATCTTCTGAATTCATATTCATTGCCGGATATGCTTCAATATCCATTTCATATGTTGGGATATAATCTGATGTCGGGAAGAATTCGGCAGTGATTTTATGCCATATATCCTGCATGGCATCAGGCATAGGACCGATACAATCAAATACAAGCCAGCTTCTTTCAGGAATTTCATTAATTCTGAAACCCTGCGGTATTTCAATATCTTTGTCGCAGATTGCAGCTATTGAATAATCAAATGTTTTTTTATCTGTTGGTGCATTGTTGTAGCAGATGCCGAAGATGAATGTCTTATCTGTTGCTTTTTCAAGCAATGTTTTAACAGTTCCGTTCTGATGTGAACGCTCCCAGAATGCAGGAATGGAATTTTTGTTTACACTGTCATCAATTTCCTGTGCTTCAACTTTTTCAAGCACTGTAAATGCTTTTTTTTCAACAAGTTTGTAGTTCATAATACTACCGCCTTTCAATATTAAACTAACAGATAAGCGGGAAAATGTTTTTAGTTTTGAGCCGTTCTTCTTGGCATCAGCAGGTGTAACGCCGTGAAACTTTGTAAATGCCCTTGTAAAGCTTTCAGGGGAATTGTAGCCGTACTTTAATGCAATATCAATTACCCTTGTTTTGCTTGATGCCAACTCTTTGCCGGCAAGAGTCAGCCGTCTGTTTCGTATATATTCGCCAAGCGAATATCCGCAGAGTATTCCGAAAATCCTCTGAAAATAAAAGCTTGATGAAGCAGCTTCTTTAGCTACTTTATCATAATCAATATTTTCAGCCAAATGATCTTCAATGTAATTGATTGCATTCTGTATGCTGTTTGCCCAATTCATATTTCCGCTCCTTTCTGTGTAATCTCATTATAGCGGTTATCCATAATTTAATCCTAACATTTTATGCTTTCCTATGCAAGTATTTATAATTCCCTCTATTGAAAAGCAGTTGTATTTATGTTAAACTGAATTACCATATTTTTTATGTTAAAGGGGAATTTTTATGCGTTTTATAAAAAAGGTTTCAAATGCCCTGCATTCAAGGGGCTGTGCATATCTGTTTTTTATTCTGTCAGCATGCGCATTTATTTTTCTGGACAGTGCCGAATGGGCTTATGGCTGGATTGCGGCTCTGTATCCGCTTGGCGATAAGTTTGTGCCGACAATGCTTGGCATTATTTCAGTCTGTATTGCGGTTACATTTCTTTATCTGCTTGTGTCCGCAGTGGCAGGGGATAAGCTGAAAAACAAAAAAGGCATCCTTGTGTTCAATATTATACATACAATAGTTTCTGTTCTTGCAGTTATTCTGTTTTTATATACGCTTGTTCTTTTGTTCGGGCTGGACAGCGGTTTCTCTCTTTCGGGCTTTGCAAAAGGCATACAGGCTGTTCTACCGGAGTTGATTTATCTGTGTCTTGCGCTTGGTATCGGTTTGGTGCTGGTTTTCTGCAGCAGCGGAAAGAAAGCATGGCAGGCGCTGGTATGCTCGGTTGTGGTAAGTGCATTGGTTATCTCCGTTTCCTGTTTGGGCTCGAAAGCAGGCGGTGTTGCCGATAAAACTTCGGTTATGCCTGTCACACTTCAGTCTGAAAATGTAATGGATGGGGCAAAAATTGTTTTTGAAAGCCTTAAAAACGGTGAAAAAGCCGATGCTGAAAATCTGCTTTCGGATAATGATCAGTGCTGGACGGCTCAGGCTCCCAACAGAGCTCCTGCCGAAGGCTTTGCCGATGCAAACAACAGCTATGTTGAAATTGAGCTTGCAAAGCCCTCAAGGATAAACACTGCCATTATTGAAGAGGTTGGAAATCAGGCACAGTATTTCCGCCTGCAGGCTTTTGTTCATGATGAATGGATAACATGCTACCAGAGTGAAAAAATCCAGTCTATGCGTCTTTGCAGCTTTGATCCGGTTGAAACGGACCGTATTCGTCTTTCCATAGATAAGTTCAGGGATGAAGATACACCTGTTAAAATCAAATCCATCAAGCTTTATAATGAGCCGGCTCGCTCTGCCGATGATTTTGAGGTAACTGCTTATCAGAGATTAGACGGCGATGTTCCAACAGAAATTCTTGCAAAGGGCGAAGCGTATGTTAAAAACTATGCACGGTTTTATGATGTTTACAGTACGGTAATTGTTTTTGCCGCCGTTCACTGGGATGAAAACGGAAATATGAATTTCGGCGAAGCAAGGGAGGAAACGTTTGCAAAAGAGCTTACAGCCCTTAAAGAAATCATTGCAAAGCGCTCCAATCAGAATCACAAAGTAAAATTGATTGTAACAACTCTTGCCGATGGTGCTTTTGGTAGCGGTGTTAATTTTTATATGACCGAGCATTGGGAGAAGATTGCAGACCAAACTGTTGCTTTTGCACAGAAATATGATATAGACGGTGTTGATATAGATTGGGAATATCCGCAAACCTCGGCTGATTGGAAGATTTATGACAGCTTTATTCAAAAGCTTAAAACGGATCTGAACGCTGTAAAAGAGGGCTCCATCATATCAACGGCCCTTTCGGCAGGTCAGCTTGGTCTGTCAAAGGAAACCTATGATTCAATAGATCAGATTCAGTTTATGGCTTATGACGGCAATGATACAGATGGGTATCAAAGCTCTCTGCAGCAGGCTGAAGACGGTGTTAAGACATTTGTTGATAACGGCTGTGATTTAAGTAAAATCAATATCGGTATTGCGGCCTATGGCAGACCGATAAACAGCACTCCGTATTGGGCAACTTGGCGTGATCTTAAGGATGCAAACTATTGGAATAGTAAGTATTATACAGTTGAGGATGCCAATCAGGTTTATGAAGGCACATTCTGTTCTCCTGCTCTTGCAGGCGATAAAACCGCTTATGCACTCTTCAGCGGAGCAGGCGGCGTAATGGTATTCCGTGTCGGCTGTGATAAAACAATGGATGATCCGAATTCCGTTGCAAACGGTATCGAAAATACACTTAATAGATATGTAACAAATTGGTAAATATAAAAGAGGTTATCGTTACGATAACCTCTTTTATATTTACCGCTGAATCTTTCGGAAATTCACACTAAGTTTAAGGAAAAGTATCTGCTATATTTGATTCCTAAATTGTTTTGGGGTTTTACCAAATTCTTTTTTAAAACAAGATATGAAATAGCTCTCCGAACAGAAGCCCAGATAATATGCAATATCTGACACGGAATAATTATCCTTAAGCATTTCTTTTGATGCCTGCAGCCTTTGAGTTCTAATGTATTTTGATAGATTGATTCCCATGTTTTTCTTAAATAGATAAGATAAATAGTCCCCTGATAATCCGCATTCTTTAGACAATGTTACAACATCCAGCCTTTCATGAAGGTGGGTGTTTATATAATGTAAACACTTTCTTATGGGTTGAGGATAAACGCTTTTCTCTCTGCTTTCAGCCACCATATCAGTTAGTGTAATGCATTTTTGGATTACATCTTCAACGATATCATCTGTTTTTGTCATTTTGTCAATGTTCATAATGCAATTATCCGAAAAATTGTAAGCTGTTGTTTCATCAAGCCCGCCCTGAATTGCCGAACGGGTAATAAGTGTAAACAATGATACAACCCAATATTTTATTTGCCTTAAATTATCATCTGACATTTTGCCGATCGTTATTCCGCTGTCAATCATATTGTTAATCATAAGTTTAACATCGGTACGGCTTCCTTTTTTTATGCCTGATAAAAATGTTGTTTCCAATTCAAAAGAAGTATGTATAATGCCGTTTTCTCTTTCTTCAAAAATATGGCTTTCATCAAGTATATGAATTTTATATTTGTTCATTCTAATCACCATAATAAAAATATCATATTATTGTTGATTATTCAACGAAATTGTTATATAAATATAAGAAATATTATATTTTTTGAATCTGTGTATCGATATGATGATATTGTAAGAATTGGAGGTGCTTATATGATTAGCAGAACTAAACCGGAATTAACAAATGCACAAATCCAAGATATGTTTGATGCTGCCTGTCTTGGTAAAGTAAAATCTTTTGATAAGCTTGGAGATGGAGAATATAATGCTGTTTATGATGTTGTAACCGATATGGGCAATTATGTATTAAAGGTTTCTCCGCTTGATAAAACAGGAATATTAACCTATGAGCAGGATATGATGCGCGGAGAAGTTTTTTGGTACGCACAAATCAGAACACATACAAATGTTAAAGTACCATATGTGTATTATAAGGATTTTTCTCATACTGTTTTTCCTTCTGATTATTTTATAATGGAAAGAATGGAAGGAGAACAATTAAATAAGGCAGCGTTAACGAATGATGAAAAAATTTGGTGCACAGAAGAAATAGCAAGAATCATATCAAAGTTTCATAAGGTACAAAACAATGAATTTGGTTATCTTCAAAATCAACTTTATGATAATTGGTATCTTGCATTGCGAAGTATGACAGTAAATCTGATTCATGATATCAAGAGAGCAGGTCGGAAAACAGGACGAGGCGAAAGGTTACTAAAATATATCGACGAATACAAATCCTTGCTGGAAGATGTTCCATGTTCAATGGTAAATTTAGATATGTGGTACGGTAACATTCTTTGTGTGAGGAAGACTGAAAAAATAGAGCTAATAGTTATTGATCCCGAACGAACTGTATGGGGAGATGCAATTTTTGATTTTGTGAATCTTGAATTTGCAAAAAAGCTTGATAAGAAAACGATCTCATTGAATGCCTATAATTCGATAGCTAAAACTAAAATAAATTGTACTCAAAAAGAAATGATTAGATTTGCTTTCGGTATAGGCTATTTAGCGTTAATTCAAGAGGCGGAAAAGTATTACAGATATACTCCTCATCATTACGGTTGGTGGAGAAATGTTGTTTCCTGTAAATTCTTATATACAAATGCATTCAAAATTTTAAAACAAGGGTTAAAATAGAATGGAACAAGTAAAAATTAACTCTATCACTATTGAGAATGCTGAAAAAATTGCGATTCGTGTTGTAGAAAAAGAATTTCGCTGCCATGTAAAAAAGATTAAATACTTAGGCGGCGGCTCTTTTGGATACGCCTACAAGGTAGATATGGATACGGCACCTTATACTGTTGTAATGAAGGCTTGCAGATGTGATAATATGTGTGAGCGAGAAGCGTTTGAATTAAAAACGCTGTCAGAAGATAGTATAATTCATATACCGGAAGTGTATTTTACATATTCAAAGAACGATTTAACATCAGTTGATTTTATCTGTATGGAATATGTTAGAGGCAAAAACTGTTTTACGGATTTTTCAAAGCTGTTTTTTTCAAAATCAAAAAAGCGTGAATTTGCAGATAAGGTTACATCGGCAATGTATGTTTGGCATTCCAAAACGAATGAAAAGTTCGGACCTATTCAAAATCCAACATACGATGAATGGCTGGATTATTATAAGCCGTTTGCATTTAATATTTTGCAAACAGCACGCAATATGGTTAATGCCGGAAATCTTGAATCGTATTTTTTAGTTGTAATGGAAAGAGCATGGGATAGCTTCGATTATATTTTTAGTGAAAAGGTTGAGCATGCTTGTTTGATTCATGGTGATCTTAATGTAATGAATATAATGGCTGATGATGAGCTTAATCCTATTGCAATCATTGATCCGCTTGAAAGTAAATGGGCAGATGCTGAATTTGATTTATTTCAATTGAAAAATTTAACAGGAAATGCTTTTGGCCTTTACAAAACATATAAATCAAAATATCCAACGTCAAAGAATTGCGATATCAAGATTGCTTTTTACGCAATGTATCACGAAATATACTGCTACATTTCTTCGGGCAGGAGAACGAAAATGAATCATTTACGATGTTTATTACAGCTAAAAAAAGAATTAAAAAAAGCAAATCTATATTGATGGATTTAGTATCTTAATGAAAAAAAGAACTGATGAAAAAATCATCAGTTCTTTTTTGGAGCTGGTAAGCGGATTCGAACCGCTGACCTACTGATTACGAAACGCAAATAGTTTACTAAAACAAGCCCTTTTTAACGCTTTTAAAGCGTTTTAAGTATAAATTACTTCAAAATAAATTCATTTAGCAATCTGTAATGCCACCGCTTTCCAATCATAAGTGGTCAATAAGTGGTCGTGTAAAGATACATTAACAAAACATATGCATCATTATTTTTTACTTTGCTTTTTTCTGTATTGTGTAGGAGTAGTGTTATAAACTTTTTTAAAAACCTTTACAAAATAGTTATTATCATCATAGCCAACATAGCTTCCTATTTCTTGTACCGGAAAATTTGTTTGGGACAGAAATTCTGCGGCTTTTTTGCATCTTTGAGTTGTGATATATTCATTTACAGTTAAACCGGTTTCATTTTTAAATAACTTACAAAAATTTGAAACAGACATATCTACCTGTTTTGCAAGATTATTTATTTTTAACTCGTCACTTAAATGAGAAATAATGTATTCAAGCGTTTTCACAACAGGCAAAGAATAATTTGAATATTTTAATTGATGTTCACGAACAGCCTTTGTTAATTCAAGTATCATTTTTTTTGAGTACTCTTCTTGCCTGTCTATCGTTACAGCTGAATCTGCCAACTGCGCATAGCGCTGAGTAATTTCATCAATAGTTATAACAGAAAGTCCGCTGCTCTCTGCTGCTTTTCTTGCAAGGGTACGGAGTATGGCAAAGCTAACAGCTGGATTTATATATGATGTATTTGATTTCAAAAAGCCTGAATTTTGTGCATTATCAAGCATTAAGTGCTGCATAGCAATAACATTTTCAACATCTCCCATTCTAATCAAATGTTCAAATGCTCTTTCGCTGTCATATCTTCTGTAAATACTGCTGTAATTTTTGTCGTCATAGTTAATATTAGAGTTGATATTTTTAATATTGTTGTTGCTAATGAAGAAGTCACTTTCAAGCCTTTTATATAAAAATTCAGCAGTTGAAGGGTTAAAAGCGTAAATGCACGAATTAATTATTGAATATAACTGATTGTGATAAATCAAAGACAGCGAGCTGCGATATAATTTTAGTGACAATGAATATGCAGAAGGAAGATGATACTCTATCAACAAATTATCAATTTCTTGTTGTGAATATTCTTCTCTTACATAAGGTCCGACTAAATATATTTCATTCTCGAAATCAAATAAAGATATATACACATTAATGTCATCTGCGATTTCGTAGATGACATTTTTTTCTACATCAGAAATAATGTTAAGAAGAATTTCTTTAGTAAACATAGGCTGCAAGTATTCATCAAAACAATACTCATTTTCAAATTGTTCTAACTGTTTGTCTTTATTATCGAGTTTAAGCACAGGAGTTTTCAGCAGTACATGTAGCAACCTTTCAAACAAGTTTGAGTCCATAATAATACCTCGAAAGTACGTAAAAATGATAATATTTTGCTATACTTAATAATATTTTTCTATTCATTTCTTTTTTTCAATGATACACTAAAGGCAACCAAAAAGCAAGTTTTCATTAAACAAATTGAAAGGGAGTAAAAATTATGCAAGAAAAAAACACAAAGCCGTCACCTGTTTACAGTAGGGCGAAAACTTGGCAAATCGCATTAACAACCATGACTGGTATAGGTCAAATGGTGTTTTATGTACTAATGACATCAGCTACATACATTGGTAATGCAAATTTCGGTATACTTGTTGCCGTTACAGGAGTAATCATTACATTTTCGAGATTATTCGATGGTATTACAGACCCGATTATTGCATTGGTAATGGAAAGATTTAAGAGTAAACACGGCAAAATAAGATTCTTCACAATGATTGGCTGGGCAACTATGTCAGTTGCAACTACACTTATGTGCAATATCGGACCAAAACTTCATCTTGAAGGTGCATTAGGAATAGCATTTTTTGTCCTTTGCTATGTGATTTATATTATTGGTTATACATTTTGCAGTATCTCAGGACAAATCAATGCAAACGTTTTAACCAACGATCCTAAACAGAGACCCACCATTTCGGTTTGGAATACGGCATATTCTTATTTAGCACCAATGATTATGTCTGTTGTTTCAATGTCTGTTATTCTTCCAAAATTCAACAACATTCAGTCTACTCAATATTTTGAAACTCTCAACATCGTAGTTGTCGCAGTTTCGTTTGTATTTTATCTTCTGTCCTGTATAGGTGTTTCAAAATTTGACAAGCCTGAAAACTTTGAAAACATTAAAATAGGAAAAGATAAAGAAGAAAAACCGTCTTTCAAAGATATGGTTAATCTCATTAAGAGTAATAAGGAATTACAGCGCTATATTATTGCAGCCGGCAGTGACAAACTTGCTCAAACTATCGGTTCGGCATCTGTTGTATCAACAATGCTTTTCGGTATAATCGTAGGTTCTATGTCACTCTCATCAATTCTTTCTGCCATAGCTATGCTTCCGTCAATAATATTTGCAGTTATTGGCTCAAAAATTGCAGGTAAAAAAGGCAGCTTAAAGGTTATGGTTGACTGGTCAAAAATTTGTATTGTTGTTAACATAATTTATGCAGCATTTATTTTGTTTGCTCCTGCCTCTATGATAGGCGATTTGATGAATAAGAAGGCATCATCAGTAGTTTTGGCTGTAATTATCGCAATTGTATTTTTACTTTTAAATTTTGCGGTAAACGCAACTAAAATGGTTGTAAGTGTGGCAACAAATTCACTTCGTATGGACGTAGTCGACTACGAATTTGACCGTACAGGCAAATATATGCCTGCTGCTGTATCAGCAACATATAGCTTTGTAGATAAGGTAATATCCTCATTCGGTGCGTTCATTGCCACTTCAATGATCGGTTTGATTGGTTATACAACAACTGTGCCTCAGCAAGGCGATCCTCTTACTGTAGGTGTAAAAGTTATTACTGTTGTACTTCTTATAGGCTTCCCGATAATCGGCTGGATTTGCACAATTTTAGCAATGAAAAAGAGCAATCTTACATTTGAAAAAATGGAAGAAGTTCAGACAAACATAGCATACAAAAAATCTAAGTCATCAGAGGAAAACAAAAACGAAATAGTTGAAGAAACAATAACAGAATTTACTGAAGAGTAATTTTGATTTTATTAATTTTATGAATATAGATAATTTTTCATAAAGAAATTGTCTGTCATTAATTTACTATCAGGAGCATATATGAGAAAAACAATAAATTTTAATGGAAATTGGAGTTTTACTAAAGAAGGAAAAACAGAAAAGGTAAACATTCCGCATACCTGGAATGCTGTTGACGGTCAGACAGGACCTGAACAATATTACAGAGGCATATGCACATATGAAAAAACTTTTGGCAAGCCTCTTATAGAAAGCAATGAGCGTTGTTATATTGAGTTTAATGGCGTAAATTCGTCCTGTACTGTTTTACTGAATGATGTAAAAATAGCAGAACATAACGGGGGATATTCTACTTTCAGGAGTGATATTACCGATCATCTTAAGAATGAAAACAGTTTAAAGGTATTTGTCGATAATTCACCTAATGATAAAGTATATCCTCAAAGGGCAGATTTTACATTTTACGGCGGTATTTACAGAGATGTAAACCTTATTATTGTAAATGAAAATCATTTCGATTTGGATTATTATGGCGGTAAGGGATTATATGTAACCCCAAAAATCGAGGGCGATAACGCCATTGTTGAGATAGAGGCGTATTTCACAGGTAACGCAGACGAAGTAGTTATTTCTATTGATTCTGTCAGTGAAACCGTTCTGTATCCTACATATGAAAACAATAAAGGAAAAGTTAAAGGTTCAGTAGAAATAAAAAATGTTCATCTGTGGAATGGTTTGGCAGACCCTTATCTTTATAATATCACTGCAACCTTAATAAAAGACAAAAAACCTGTTGACAGAATTTATGACAGGTTCGGCGTGAGAGAATACTATGTTGATAGCGAAAAGGGCTTTTTCCTCAACGGAAAAAGCTATCCTCTTCACGGTGTATCAAGGCATCAGGACAGAGCCGGTGTTGGCAATGCTTTAACAAAGGAAATGCATGAGAATGATATGGATATAATTCTCTCAATGGGAGCAAATTCCATAAGACTTGCACACTATCAGCACGATAATTATTTTTATGAATTATGTGATGAAAAAGGTGTAATCGTTTGGGCTGAAATACCATATATCACTATTCATATGCCTACTGCAAGAGAAAACACTATTTCTCAAATGAAGGAATTAATTACGCAAAACTATAATCATCCGTCTATTATTTGCTGGGCATTGTCTAACGAGATAACATTACAGGGCGTAACAGATGACTTAATTGAAAATCATAAAATACTCAATGATTTGGTTCACGAAATGGATAAAAGCAGATTATCCGCTATGGCAAATTTGTTTATGCTTGAAACTGATTCTCCTCTCATAACCCTGCCTGATTTAAGAGGCTATAATTTATATTATGGCTGGTATGTGGGAGAAATGGAAGACAATGACACATGGTTTGATGATTTTCACAAAGAACATCCCGATGTTGCCATTGGTTTAACAGAATACGGGGCAGATTCCGTTATTAATTTACAATCACCAAAGCCTGAAAAGGGCGATTTTACAGAAAGCTATCAAGCCGTTTACCATGAACATATGCTTGAAATGTTTTCTACACGACCATACATATGGGGTACCTATTGCTGGAATATGTTTGAATTTGCGGCAGCGGGAAGAAATGAAGCCGGAGATCCCGGAAAAAACCATAAAGGTCTTGTTACATTTGACCGCAAAGAAAAAAAGGATGCATTTTATATTTACAAAGCTTGGTGGTCAGATGAACCGTTTGTGCACATTTGCTCAAAGCGTTATCACGACAGAATTGAGCCGATTACAGAAGTAAAAATATATTCTAATCAAAACGAAGTCACTCTGTTTGTTGATGGAGAAGAATTTGAAACAAAGCATGGAAAGCATATTTTTAAATTTAATGTGCCTATCCATGGTATTCACAAAATTATTGCCCAATCTAACGGTTTAGTTGATCAGGCTGAAATACAAAAGGTATCTACTCCGAATCCAAAGTATTTTGCTTCACCGGAAAAGGTTAAAAACTGGTTCGACAAGCCCGAAGAGTCCGAGCAGGCAGATAGTAACTATCTTTCTCTTTCAAGCACAATGGCTGAAATTCAAAGTACTGATGAAGGTAAAGCGCTGCTTGACGCAATGATGCAAAATTTAGGAAGCAAAATGGCAGGCGGAATGGGAAAAGGAGTTAAAATTCCTAAATCTATGATGGCTGTTGTTGCCCGTCAACCCATTAGTAAACTGTTAACCCAAGCAGGCATAGACTTAAGCAGCAACGAAGCAAAGCAATTAGCTCAGGCACTTTCAAAAATAAAGAAGGCATAGGAGAATTATTTATGAAAAAGTTTAGTAAAGATTTTTTACTTGGCGCCGCAACATCAGCACATCAGGTAGAGGGAAATAATATATATTCTGATTATTGGGCAATGGAACAAATGAAAAATTCCCAATTTGTTGAACCCAGCGGTAAGGCGGTAGACCATTATAACAGATACGAAGAAGATATAAAAATGCTTTCTGATGCAGGTCTTAATGCATATCGTTTTTCTGTTGAATGGGCAAGGATAGAGCCGCAAAAAGGAAAATTTGACAAAAAAGAAATGCAGCACTACAAAGATGTAATTGCCTGCTGTAAAAAGTACGGTGTTGAACCCATTATAACATTGCATCATTTTACTTCACCGAAATGGTTAATAGAAATGGGCGGATGGGAAAACGAAGAAGTTGTAGAACTATTTGCAAATTACACAAGATATGTCGTTGAAAATATTAAGGATGATGTTAATTATATTTGCACCATAAATGAAGCTAATATGCGGCTTCAGGTTAAATCGCTTATGGAACGCTTTATGAAACAAATGATGGCTAAAGCTGGCGGCAATTCACCCATAATTCAAAAAGCTGAACAAAATGACAATTCTAATGATATGGAAGGTCAGCTTCAGGTAGGTTTAAATCTTTCAAATCCGATGGAGAAAATGAAATTGGCAGCCATTGAAAATATGCAGGTGTTCGGGGATATGAACCCGCATACTTTTGTTTCGGCAGCAGGTGAAAACGGAGATGAAATAGTTATAAAAGCCCACAAAGCAGCAAAAAATGTAATTAAATCAATCAATTCAAAAATAAATGTAGGAATTACTTTATCACTTCACGATATTCAATGTGTAGAAGGCGGAGAAGAAAAGGCAAAGAAAAATTGGGACGAAGAATTCGGACATTATGTCGAGTACATAAAAGATGATGATTTCTTTGGGCTTCAAAACTACACAAGGACGGTTTATGGCAAAGACGGAATAGTACCGGTTGAAAACGGAATCCCAATGACTCAAATGGATTACGAAATATATCCTGAAGCTTTGGAACATGTTATTCGCAGAGTTAATAAAGAAATGCCAAATGTTCCGATAATTGTAACTGAAAACGGAATTGCTGTTGATGATGATAATATAAGATGTGATTTTATTGACAAAGCAATAAGCGGGGTTCAGTCTTGTCAGCAGGACGGAATAAATATTTTAGGCTACTGTTATTGGTCACTTCTTGATAATTTTGAATGGCAAAAAGGTTTTGCTCTTACATTCGGACTTTGCGAGGTTAACCGCTCAACATATGAAAGAACACCTAAAAACAGCCTGACTCATCTTGGAAAATACGCAGGCTAATTAAAAAAGAGGAATTTAAATGATAAAAAAAGCAGTTCAGCAAATTATGATAGGCTCGGTGTGCAAAAACGAGGAAAGCACTTTAAATGTGTTAAACTCTATTAAGTCGGCAGGCTATGACTCTATTGAATTAAATGGATTTATGATAAAGCCCACACCGTTTATAGTAAGAGTGCTTACAAAAGCCGCCGGTATGCCTACAGGTTCAGCAGGAAAATTTGATTGGAAATCCCTTGTTAAAGAATCTGGACTTGAAGTTTGCAGTATTCACGAAGATTTAGGAAGCATTGAAAATAATATTGATTCGGTTATAAATGATGCACATTCATTTAACACAAAAAATATTGTTGTTACAGGAATGTATCGCTTTGCCTATAACGATAAAAATGAAGTTAAAAACCTGGCGCAGCGTCTTAATAAAGCAGGCGAAGAGTTAAAAAAGAATGACATAAGCCTGCTCTATCATAACCACAATGTTGAATTTGTTCATTTTGACAATCAGCAAAGTGAATACCTTCAAAACTGCCCGTATTCACTACTGATAAACAAAACAAACGAAGAATATGTGAACTTTGAGTTTGACTCGTACTGGGCTTGCGATGCAGGCGTTAATCCACTTGATATAATGAATATACTTTCAAGCAGAATGAGATGCTATCATATTACCGATAGGGGCTCAAGACTTACTTCTGCATCTATGACCCCAATAATAAAAAATGACAGTATGGAGCTTGGCTGCGGCAATATGAATATAGCTTCACTGATTGAGAAAGCAAAATCCTGCAATACCGAAGCAATTATACTTGAAAGTCACAAGAATTGGATAGATAAAAATCCAATTAAATCACTTGAATTATCAGCAAAATATCTAAATTCAAAGATATAATCGGAGGCATGTTTTGAAAGCGATTAATATTAAAGTTGAACACTTGAAAAGTCCTATCGGCATCGACATAAAAAAGCCTTACATAAGTTGGAACTGCGATGAAGGAATTAAGCAGACTGCATATATTATAGATGTTTATAACTATTGTAATGATAAAAAAGGCGACTTAATTTATTCGACAAATAAATACCAAACATCAGATATGTTTGCATATTTTCAAGGTAATTTGCACAGCAGGCAAAGAGTCCTTGTTGAAATCACCCTTTTTGACGAAAATGATGTTCAGGGTGAAACACAGTCAACTGTTTTTGAAACTGCATTCTTAGATAAAAATCAGTGGGTTGCAAAATGGATAAATCCTGAAAACGAAAATTTGACCAAGGTCAACTCCCGCCCCGCATCTTATCTGAAAAAAACATTTAATGTTGAACAAACAGGCTCATCAAGATTATATATAACCGCTCACGGATTATATACAGCGTTTATTAATAACCACAGAGTCGGCGATTATGTTTTAACGCCCGGCACTTCAGAATATTCTGTAAATTTGGAATATCAGACTTACGATGTTACTGAATTGATTAACAAAGGCAAAAACGAGATAGTTGTTATTTTGGGCGATGGCTGGTACAGGGGCAAAAGCGGAATGAATAATCCAAACGGTAATTTGTTTGGCGATGATATTTCCCTTTTGGCACAGCTGGAAATTGATGGAAGATCCGTTTTAATTACGGATGAAAGCTGGCAGGCTTCTCAATATGGACCTATATTGAAAAACGGTCTTGATTTTGGCGAAGTGGTTGATGCTACTATCGGCGACGGCTTTTTTGCGGCAGAAAAATTTCATCAAGTAAAGACAGAAAATTTCGGCTATCAGAATCTGAAGTGCAGTAACAATGTCCACATAAAAGAAAAAGAGAAGTTTGAGGGAACAGTTATTAAAACGCCTAACGGCGATACCGTAATTGATTTTGGGCAAAATATTGCCGGCTATGTAAACTTTTCAGTCAAGGCTAAACAAGGTCAGAAAATTAAACTTGTTCACGGCGAAGCATTAGATGAAAACGGAAACTTTACTATTGATAATTTTCAGCACGAAGCTCCAACGCCTGAAAATATGATTTATCAGCAAATTGAATATATCTGTAAGGAAGGGCAAAACGAATATAAACCTCAATTTTGCATTTTCGGATTTCAATATGTAAAAGTTGAAACAGATATTAATATAGATGACATTAAATTTACCGCACAAGCTGTATATTCCGATATGGATGAAACCGGTTCGTTTGTTTGCGGCAACGAGGATGTAAATAAACTTGTAAAAAATTCTATTTGGAGTATGAAAGGAAATTTTGCTGATATACCTACTGATTGCCCAACACGAGAGAGACAAGGCTGGACAGGTGATGCGGCTGCATTTGTTAATACCGGTATGTATCTAATGGACTGCTATCCGGTATTTAGAAAGTGGTTAAACGAAGTTAGAGCAAATCAGCTTGAAGGCGGTAAAATACCCGGTGTTGCACCTAATAGCGAGCCAGATGGATTTTTTAAAAAATTATCTAACGGCTCTGCAGGTTGGGCAGATGCAATCACTATAGTACCGAATGCTTTATGCAGAGTATATAACTGTACTGATATAGTTAAAGAAAATTATGGCGCAATGAAAAAATGGGTGGATTTCAGTGAAAAAAGAGCCCGCAAAAGCCGTATTAAATCTAAATTGAAGGTTGATAAAAACAAAAAATATATTGTTGATACAGGATTTCATTGGGGAGAATGGCTAGAGCCTGATGTTAATTCAAAGGATGCACTTAAGCAAACTCTTATGAAAGGTTCACCTGAAGTTCCCACTGCATATTTTGCCTATTCAGCATATCTTTTAAGTGTAGCCGCAAAGAAAACAGGAAACAACTCCGACAGCAAATATTATTTAAATTTATCTGAAAAAATCAAAAAAGCATATCGTGCGTATTTCGTTAAGGATGGAAAAATAAATTCTAATCGTCAAGCAAGCTATGTCAGACCTATTGCTTTAGATATTTTGAGTCAATCAGAAAAGCAAACTGCATCAAATGATTTAAATGAGCTTGTAAAAAATAATAATTATCACTTGAACACAGGCTTTTTGTCTACACCTTTTTTGTGCAGCGTTCTGTCTTCATACGGCCATACCGATACTGCCTATAAACTTCTTTTGCAGGACACAGCTCCTTCATGGCTTTATGAAGTAAAAAAAGGCGCAACTACGATTTGGGAAACATGGAACGGAATTGATGAGAATCATAAGGTTAGTGCGTCACTCAACCACTATTCTTACGGTGCAATTACGGGATGGCTTTTTGGAGATGTTGCTGGAATTAAGCTTAATTACGGCAAGATTACAATTGTGCCTCATCCAAACAAGTCTATCGGCTTTGCGAGTGCTACATATGATTCGCCTTTGGGAAAGATTTTTTCAAAATGGGAATATAAAAGTAACAATATTATTTATGAAATTGAAATACCTGCTAACTGCACAGCTGAAATTATTTTGCCAAACGGTGAAAAACATAATGTGACTGCAGGAAAATATACTTTTTCTGAAGGATTAAAACAATGACATATCATTTAGCAGTAGATATCGGAGCTTCAAGCGGAAGAACAATATTAGGTTCAGTTGAAAAGGGAAAGCTGAAGCTTGAAGAGGTATACCGATTTGAAAATTACATAAAAGATGAAAACGGCACTCTTGTATGGGATATAAAGCATCTTGTAAAAGAGGTTATAAAAAGTATCGCAAAATGCCGTGAAATCGGAAAAATTCCTCAAACAGTTGCAGTTGATACTTGGGGCGTTGATTATGTCTTGATTGATGAAAACGGTAAAGAAATTTTGCCCGCTGTTTCATATCGTGACGACAGAACAAATTTTGTTCAGGAAGAGATATCAAAGCTCGTTTTTCAAAAAGAGCTTTACGGCAGAACAGGTATTCAGAAACAGAATTTTAATACGATTTATCAGCTTTACTGCGATAAAAAATCAGGCAAACTTGATAACGCAAAGTATTTTTTGATGATTCCTGATTATATTGCGTATAAGCTCACAGGCGTTATGAAAAATGAATATACAAACGCAACAACTACCAATCTTGTAAACGCCAAAACTAAAACCTGGGACTATGAGGTTATCGACAGGCTCGGTATTAAAAAAGACATTTTCTTTGAATTGTCACAGCCTAAAACTGAAATCGGAAGTTTTAACGAAGAAACAAAAAGAGCTGTTGGCTTTGACTGCAAGGTGATTTGCGCGCCGAGCCACGATACTGCAAGCGCAGTCTGCGCCTGCCCTGTTGACGATAAATCAGTGTATATTTCTTCAGGGACCTGGTCACTTATCGGAACGGAAAACACAGAACCTGTTTTAAGCGATGAAGCGATGAATGCTAATTTCACCAATGAGGGCGGTATTAATTATCGTTTTCGCTTTCTCAAAAACATTATGGGAATGTGGCTTTTTCAAAATATTCGCAGAAATCTTGATAAAAAGTTCACCTATGACGATATGATGAATCTTGCAATGCAAAGCACTTACTGCGAAAAAATCGACCCCAACGCACCTGAATTTATCGCTCCCGAAAATATGATTGAAGCTGTTAAAAAATATCTTAAAAACGATACTCTTTCGCTGGACAGTGTTATTAATTCCGTATATCACTCACTTGCTCAGAGCTATGCCGACGCAGTTCTTGAGATTGAAAAGATAAGCGGTAAAAGTATTGAAACAATCAATATTGTAGGTGGCGGCTCAAAGGACAGATATTTAAACAGCCTTACAAGAAAATACACGGGCAAAAAAGTCCTTGCAGGTCCTGTGGAGGCAACAGCCACAGGAAATATCATCTGCCAGTTTATGTATGCAGACGAAAATTTGACTTTGGAAAAAGCAAGAGAGCTTGTTAAAAATTCACTTGATATTAAGGAGGTAGAGTGATGTCCTACACCGAAGCAAAAGAAAAATACGCAAAATACGGCGTTGATACAGACAAGGCTATTGAAAAGCTGAAAAAGGTATCCGTTTCTCTCCACTGCTGGCAGGGCGACGATGTAAGAGGTTTTGACACAGACCCGAATAAACCCCTTACAGGCGGTATTCAAACAACGGGTAATTATCCCGGCAGAGCAAGAACTCCCGAAGAATTAATGGCGGATATTGACAAGGTATTGTCGCTCGTTCCGGGCAAAGTTAAATTAAATCTTCACGCAAGCTATGCAATATTTGATGATGAAAACCCTTGGGTAGACAGGGACAAAATCGAGCCAAAGCACTTTAAAAAGTGGGTCGATTTCTGCAAAGAAAGAGGACTTGGCTGTGATTTTAACCCCACATTCTTTTCACACCCTAAATGCGACCCGCTGACTCTCTCTTCACCTAATGAGAAAACAAGAAAATTCTGGATAGACCACGGCAAAGCCTGCATAAGAATTTCAAGCTATCTTGCCGAGGAACTCGGCGAGCCCTGTGTAATGAATATTTGGACAGGAGACGGCTTCAAGGATATTCCTGCCGACAGATTAGGACCAAGAGAGCGTTACCGTGATTCTATCGACCAAATCCTTTCGGAGCCTTACGATTTTAGTAAAGTTAAACCCTGTGTAGAAAGCAAGGTTTTCGGTATCGGTGTTGAGGCTTATACTGTCGGATCTGCCGAGTTTGCTCTGAGCTATGCCGCAATGAATAAAGACAAATGTATTCCTCTAATGGATAACGGACATTATCACCCCACCGAGGTGGTGAGCGATAAAATCCCTGCGCTTTTAACTTTCTTCCCTGAAATCGCTCTACATATTACAAGACCGATTCGCTGGGACAGCGACCACGTTGTTTTGTTTGACGATGAAACAAAGGAAATCGCAAAGGAAATAGTTCGCTGCGGCGGACTTGACGGCAAAGTTGATATTGCCCTTGATTATTTTGACGCAAGTATTAACCGTATTTCCGCTTGGACAGTAGGTTTCAGAAATGTTCAAAAAGCGCTTTTAAATGCTTTGCTTGAGCCTCGAAATTTGAAAGCTGTTCAAAATAACAGCAATTTCACAAAGCTTATGGTAATTCAGGAAGAGCTTAAGACATTGCCTTTCGGCGATGTTTGGAACGAATACTGCACAAGGTGTAAAAAGCCCCTTGACGGCGAATGGTTTGAGTTAGTAGAAAAATATGAAAACGAGGAGTTAAGCAAAAGATGAAAAATATTTTAGATGCGCCCTTTGTAGAGGAAATGAAAAAAACAACGGCAAATATGTACCGCCTTGGCTGGGACGAGAGAAACGGCGGAAATATCAGCTATATGCTTGATGAAAAAGAGGTTGCAGAATATCTTGACCTTAATAATGTTATCCGTACTATCCCCACAGGCTTTGATGCTAAAGAACTTATCGGAAAAATATTTATTGTTACCGGCACAGGCAAGTATTTTAAGAATGTTGAATATGACCCTGAAAACAATCTGGGCATAATCCGCATAGCTGAGGACGGTACAACAGCAGAGCTTTTGTGGGGCTATGCTGACGGAGGCAAATTTACAAGCGAGCTTCCCGCTCATCTTATGAGCCATATCTCAAGACTTTCCGTTGACCCTGAAAACAGAGTTGTAATCCATTCCCACCCCACAAACACTCTTGCTATGAACTATGTTCACGAGCTTGACGAAAAGAAGTTTACCCACACTCTTTGGGAAATGTGCACCGAGTGCATCGTTGTGTTCCCTGACGGCGTAGGGGTGCTCCCTTGGATGCTTTGCGGCACTAATGAAATCGGTGAAGCTACTGCCGAAAAAATGAAAGAATTTCGTCTTGTTATCTGGGCAATGCACGGTATTTACGGCGCAGGCAAAAACCTTGACGAAGCGTTCGGTTTAATCGAAACGGTTGAAAAGGCAGCGCAAATCTATATGCTTACATCTCATCTTCCGAGAATAAATACAATCAAGGACAAGGATATGCAAATTCTTGCCGAAGCATTCGGCGTTGAATACAGAAAAGACTTTTTAAATTTGTAAATTTCATCTGGATATTAAAACTCCTTTGTGGTATATGTGTGTACTGCAAAGGAGTTGATTATTTATGTCAATACTTGAAGAACTATGGTATGGAAATATAAAGCCTTGTGAGGACAAGGAAATATCTGATGAAGAAAAGAAATTGGTTGAATTGATGGCTAGGCATCAGGAGTATTTAACATCAAAACTTAAGGGCAAAGAACTTGATGCGTTTAAGAAATATTTTGAATGTTGTGAAGAATACACTTCCCTGGTTGAGAGTCAGGCATTTAAAATTGGATTTAAGTTAGCGGTTAGGTTACTAAACGAATAAAAAATTAATCAAATAAAATTTATATAAACAGCAGTTTCTCAATTAAGAGAAACTGCTGTTTTTTTGTTTCTTTAGCAAAGACT
>DESD01000051.1:0-13675 GCA_002361935.1 Ruminococcaceae bacterium UBA3323
TTTTTTCCATATTTTTCGCTCCTAAAAATAAAAAATGCGCAGCCGAAGCTGCGCCAAAAACACTCGCTCCAACTGTCGCCAAACAATTATAATATTCTCAAGTAAATGGAAATTATAATGGAACAAGTATTTTTTACAAATACTTTTCCCATTTACTTGAAAAATATTTAATTATATTATAATTATTTGGCAGATTAATTCTATCATATTCAAAATGAAAGGTCAATAAAAAATGCGCAGCCGAAGCTGCGCCAAAAACGCACAACTCCGATTTGCTGCGACACAAAATTAAACATATCATTGGGAAAACAATGTATAAGTTAAGAGAGCCTGCGTTTTTTACAAGTTCACACTTATACATTATTTTCTCCAAAAAATATTTAATTTTGCGTCGCAAAGCTATTTTATCATATTCAAAATAAAAGGTCAATAAAAAAAGGCTTCTCCTTGAGGAGAAGCTGTCATCGAAGATGACTGATGAGGTGTCAACAGAAAAGAATGAAAAAAAGCCACTCTTGTAAAAGAGCAGCAGACCATATAATAATCCCAAATCAGCCTCCCTTGTTAAAGGGAGGGGAACCGCTTGCGGCGGAGGAATTCAATTTATTCCTTTTTTGCCGAAATCGGTGCAGTATCTGCAACCTCAACCTTATTTGCCTGCATCCACAAAGACGGCGTTATGCGCAGCTTAAAGCCATATCCTGCTTCCATCTGCCAATGCGCCATTGGTGCTTCGGGCAGACCGTAGCAGGCAAGAATTGCCATAAGAACACCTGCATGGCCGACAATAGCCGCCGTTTCCGTTCCGCTTTTAACCATACCCTCAACAATTTTTTCAAAGGCAGAGCATACACGGGCAAAGAATTGGGCATTGCTTTCGCCGTAAGGTGTTTTTGCATGCATATCGCCGCGCAGCCATTCCCTGAAATCCTCATTATCCTTTAAATCCTCTGCCGTGCAGCCTTCAAATTCGCCGAAATCATATTCAATCAGGTCGTTTATGACAAGAGGATTATTGTTGGGAAACATTATGTTTGCACTGTCAACACATCTTTTGAGCGGAGAGGTAAAAACAGCCTGCACCTCCGGATAATGATGATGTGCTTTTATGCTTCTTAAGGAAGATATACTATCTGTAGTGAGTGGTAAATCTGTATGCCCAATATACTGTGCGTTTAGATTTCCTTTTGTTAATCCATGCCTAAAAAGATAAATTGTGTACGTTTTCATTTTAAAACCCCCGATTTGAGCCAATAATTACAATTTATTTACAAAGCAAACTTTCTATTTACTTATATGAAAACAAAGAGTATAATACAAAATGTATAACGAATTAAAAAATATTGTGTGAAAGAAAAAAGGATATGTAAAAATGGCAGACACGAAAGAAAAAAATTCTAAATTCGCTGCGATACTTTCTCAGCTTAGAAAGGAAAGAGGATGCAGCCAGAAAAAGGCGGCCGCAGATTTAGGTATCAGCCAGGCGCTTTTAAGCCACTATGAAAAGGGCATAAGAGAATGCGGGCTTGATTTTGTTATAAAATGCAGTGATTATTACGGTGTTACAACCGATTATCTGCTTGGTGTTTCAACAAGCAGATACGGAATTGATGAGGATTACCTTTACAGAATTTCAAGCGAGGGCGGCGAGGGCTCTACAATGAGCACAATTTCCCAGGGAATGAAAATTCTGCTTGAAACAGCGGTTGCTTCTACCGAAGGAACGGATACAATCCGATATCTTCATGATTATTATATGCTTTGCCTTTACAGGGGCGCATTAACCCTTGCAAAATCGGGAAAGCTTCCGTCGGAAATGTTCCGTCTTGATTATACAATCGGTCACGAGCTTGCCTCTGCAGCTATTTCGCTTTTGGATGCCCGCTTTGTTTTTATTGAAGATAAATCCAGAACCGGAGCGGATATGATTAATCAGTCAGAGCTGCATACCATCATTGAAGAAGCGGAAAACTATCTGATGACAAATCTTATTTCCGAATAATTTTACTTTATGCTTTCCGTGTTCTTCTTTGTTAAAGGGAAGTAAACCGCTTGCAGCGGAGGGATTCATCCGAAAGCTGAGGAATCTGTTATTTATCCGTTTTGTTTGCAGCTGTTAAAATTCTGCAAACTCTGTTTGCGTTTTCTCGGAAGCAATATATTTTAAAATGATTGCCGTAGATTTTTCTGCGGCAATTTTTTTGAAGGTAGGGTAATCAAGCTGTGCCTTTTCATCCCCTCCGTCACTGACAGAGCGAAGAACGGCAAACGGAATTTTGTTTGCACGGCAGACATGACCGATGGCGGCACCCTCCATTTCTCCGCAGACGGCACCGAAATGGCTGTTCAGAAATTTTTTTAATTCGGTATCGGCAATAAAGGTGTCTCCGCTTGCAACTGTTCCTCTGCGGATTTTTTCGCCGGAATGTATTGCAATTCTTGCAAGCCGATCGGATATTTCCCTGTCTGTTTCGATTTTTATGGTGTTCAGCCCGTTGATAAATCCCCTTGGCTCACCGAGGGCCGTAATATCAATATCATATTGGCAAACATCATCGGCAATTACGATATTTTTAATTACAACATCCTCTGCAAGCGAGCAGCCAACACCGATATTGATAATTTTATCGACATCAAAATGATCAATCATAGCCTGCGTGCAGAGTGCGGCATTCACCTTTCCGGGATTGCACCTTACAGTGCAGACCATAACATCATCAATATATCCGCATACAAAGGAACAGCCGGCAAGCTCCGTTAAAACAGGGCTTGTTATTTTCCTTTTTATAGCCGAAACCTCAACGTCCATTGCGCCGATAATACCAATCATTGCCGTCACCTCTTGAAAAAATTAGTGCTTTCAAAAATGAATGCCCCTATATGTAGTATTATTATAATATATAATCTTAAAAAAAACAAGATTTATTAATTTTCTGTTGACAAGTTGGCGAATTATATAATATAATGTTTATCGCTATTAGTATGAGCCCAGGCAATGAAGAAAAATCCGAACCTGCCAAAATGCAGTATTAAAGCGAATTTGAAATTTTTCACTGTTGCCTTGCGCCAAGCAAGGCTGCCATCTCAAAATCCCAAATTCATCTTTACTCCAAGCATTTTGGTGCGAAGCAGTTTAAATTGTGCTGATTTGTTCTTAATCAAGGCACAAAAACGCAGGAATACTTTCCGTATTCCGAGGCTTTTTAACAAAGAGTAAGGGCAAATCAGCGAATTTAAACCATAGTTCGGATTTCTCTTCATTGCCTGCACTATACCGTGCAGAGAATATAAAGATTAAGACAAGTTTAGTCTGTGAAAGGTAGTGAATTTTAATGAAAAGAACATTTCAGCCAAAGAAAAGACACGCTCAGAAGGAACACGGCTTCAGAAAAAGAATGTCAACAAGAAGCGGCAGAAAGGTTTTGGCAAGACGCCGCGCTAAAGGCAGAAAGCAGCTTTCCTATTAATTATTAAGCTGTAAACGCCATTCAGAGCTAAAAGGAACAAAATCGTGAAAATCAATACCTTAAAAGAAAACAAGGATTTTCGCCGTTTATATTATCGGGGAAAAAGCATTGCCTCCCCCTGCCTTGTAACTTACGTTATGAAAAACCGAAGCGGCAGGGTAAGAGTTGGGATAACCAGCGGCAAAAAAATCGGTAAAGCGGTAAAAAGAAATCGGGCAAGGCGTATTATCAGGGCTGCATATTATCAGCTTAACGGCAGAGTTAAATGCAGCTGCGATATCGTTTTCGTTGCCCGCACAAAAACAACAGAGGTTAAAATGCAAAATGTTTTGGCAGATATGGAAAACCATCTTTTGCAGCTTGGAGTAATAGAATGAAGAATCCCGTAAAAAAGCTGTTTATTTTTCTTATCCGTACATACCAGATAACATTAAGCCCAAGGTTTTCGCATGGTTCATGCCGCTATGTGCCTACCTGCTCGCAATATGCGATTGAGGCAATAGAGGTGCATGGTGTTTTCAAGGGTACTCTTCTTGCAATAAGAAGAATTTTAAGATGCAACCCCTTTTTTAAAGGCGGTTACGATCCGGTTCCTCCAAAAAAGAATAAAAATGAGGAAAGTAAATGAATATGCTTAGCCCTATTTTACTTAAAATGTCGGCAGGCGGCGGTGGACCATTTATGCCGCTTTACTGGCTTTTCGGTAAGTGTATGCACTTTTTGCTTGAAATTCTCCAGAACGATTATTTCATTGCTATCATCCTGTTTACGGTTTTAACAAGGCTTATTTTGCTGCCGATTAATGTAAGGCAGCAGAAAACAACGGCAAAAAGCGCAAGAATTCAGCCAAAAATTCAAAAAATCCAGAAGAAATATAATATTCGCGGAATATCCGATCCAAAGCAGCGTCAGAAGATGCAGGCAAAAATGAACGAGGAAATGCAGGAGCTTTATGCAAGAGAGGGTCACAACCCGATGCAGATGGGCTGCGGGCCAATGGTTTTCCAGATGGTTTTCCTTATGGGTATCGTTGGAATTATTTATTATCCGCTTGCATATGTTATCGGTATTAATAATATCAACGAACAGTCTGATTTTCTTATAGGGCTTTTGGAAAAGGCAAACTATGCCGGAAACTATCTGCAGCTTGGTATTCTTGAAAACTGGGAAACCTTAAGAGACACTGTTGCTGCAAAGCTTCCCGATATGTTTACCGCTGAAAGAATTGCAGCAATTGATGATTTCCGCTCGGGGCTTTATATAGGCGGCCTTGATATGACGGCAATCCCGCATTGGAAAGACGGAATCATTGTTATTATTCCGATTTTATCGCTTATAACATCCCTTGGTTCAACACTTATTTCTACATTTATTTCAAAGAAAAACAATCCTGCAGCGGCTCAGCAGATGAGCCAGATGATGATTATGATGCTTATGATGCCTCTTTTCTCATTCTACATTGCATTCAAGGTGCCTGCAGCTGTTGGTTTTTACTGGATTATCTCAAATTTTATTGCAATAATTCAGCAGTTATTTATTGCAAAATTCTTCCCTCCAAGAAAGAGCCAGGCAAGGCTTATGGTTGAAAATACCATTGAGCGCCGCTCAAGAGAGGAAAATATCAAGAAAATTAAATAATCGGAGGATTGTATGATAAAGGAATTTATCGGAACCGGCAAAACCGTTGAAGAAGCAACTGCTGCTGCAAAGGCCGGTCTTAACGCTCCGGCTTTAGCTGATATAAATGTTGACATTATCTCCCTGCCAAAGAAAAAGATGCTTGGCCTTTTCGGCGGAAAAGATGCACAGGTAAAGGTTTGGTATGAGGACGGCAGAAAAGAAAGAAAGCCGCAGCAGAAGAAGGACGCACCAAAGCGTGCTGATAAAAAGGCAGATAAAAAGCCTCAGCCGAAAAAAGAGGCTGTTAAAAAAGAAGCTCCGAAAAAGGCTGCCCCGAAAGCAGAAGCTCCGAAGGCAGAGGCAGAGGAAGCCGTTAAAATTACGGAAGCTGATGTAGATATCAATCTTGCTGTTGAATATTTAAAGAATATGATAAGCGGTTTAAAGATAGAGGATGCAGAGGTTAAGGGTGCTGTTGCAGACGGCGTGCTTCAGATGGAAATAAACTGCGAGGATTACGGTATTATTATCGGCCGCCGCGGAGAAACGCTTGATGCACTTCAGTATTTAACCAGCCTTGCTGTTAAGAAAAGCAGCGACAAGTATGTAAGAGTAACCATTGATGTTGGCAATTATCGTGAAAAGAGGATGGAAACCCTCAGAAATCTTGCCCGCAAAAATGCAAACTATGTTTTAAGAACAGGCAGAAGATATACTTTTGAACCAATGAATCCGTACGAAAGAAGAATTATTCACACAACCGTTCAGGAAATTGACGGTGTTGAATCCTTATCTGTCGGATACGGACAGGACAGAAAGGTTATGCTTCAGTCTACAAACGGCGGCAGAAATAATTATCGCAGAAGCAGCACACCAAGTGCACCTGCAAGAAATACTGCCCCGAAATCAGACAGAGCCGATTTGCCGAAATTCGGGAAAATCGAAGTGAAAAAAGATTAATAAATTTAAGAAAGCGGCGGATTTTTCCGCCGTTTTTTGGAATTTTATATTTAAGAAAAGGATGAGCAGAGGTATGGAAAAAACTATAGCGGCTATTGCAACGGGAAATGCGGCAGGCGGTATCGGCGTTATTCGTATAAGCGGCGAAAAAGCAATTGAAATCGCAGATAAAGTGTTCAAAGCCGCAGATGGATCTTCCCTTACCGAACTTGAGGGCTACAGAGCAAAGTTCGGAAATATTGTTTCCGACGGAAGAATGCTTGATCATGCTGTTGCTCTTGTTTTCCGTGCACCAAAGAGTTATACAGGCGAAAATGTCTGTGAGCTGTCTGTTCACGGAGGACTTTTTATTGTTGAAAAAACACTGGAAGCGGTTTTAAATGCAGGGGCTGCTCCTGCCGGACCGGGTGAATTTACCAAAAGAGCATTTTTAAACGGAAAAATGGATCTGACCCAGGCCGAGAGTGTTGCCGATCTTATTTCTGCACAGGGAGAAACGGCAATGCAGGCTTCCTTTAATGCACTTCAGGGTTCTTTGAGCAATAAAATTAATAAAATTCTGAATTCTCTTATGGACTGCTCGGCAAATCTTGCAGCATGGGTTGATTATCCTGACGAAGAAATTCCGGATATGGATGATAAGGCGCTGAGTGATACAATTATAAATGCGGCAAGGGAGCTGAAGCAGCTTCTTGTTCATTATGACAGCGGGCAGGCGATGGTTCAGGGTATAGATACTGCGATTGTCGGCAGACCGAATGTCGGAAAATCAACGCTGATGAATCTTCTTGCCGGCAAGGATAAAAGCATTGTTACCGATATTGAGGGCACAACAAGAGATATTGTGGAAGAAAGCGTAAGGCTCGGAAGCCTTGTTCTTCGACTCAGTGATACGGCAGGGCTTCGCAATACAAGAGATGCCGTTGAAAGCATTGGCGTTGAACGTGCCTATGCCAAGCTGGATGAGGCGATGCTTGTGCTTGCTGTTTTTGACAGCAACCGTGTACTGATTAAGGAAGATTTGAAGCTTATTGAGCATTGCAGGGGTAAAAAGGCAATTGCAGTTATAAACAAAATTGATTTAACGCAGAGGGCAGACCTTGATGTTATTACCTCTGCCTTTGAAAAATGCATATATATAAGTGCGAAAAAGGCGAAAAGCACAAAGGAATTGGAGGAAGCCATCAAAGAGGTGGTCGGTACGGCTGAATTTGATACCTCGGCACCGATTCTTGCGAATCAAAGGCAGAAGGTTTGCTGCACAAATGCAATGAATTACTGCTTTGAGGCGCATACCTGCCTGATTGCCGGCTTAACAAGAGATGCCGTTAATGTTCTTGTGGATTCTGCGATTGATGAATTGCTTTCTTTAACGGGAAGAAAGGCAAATATTGAGGTTGTGAATAATATTTTCAATAGATTTTGTGTAGGAAAATAAGTTATGGAATATTTTGCAGGAAAATATGATGTTGTTGTAATCGGAGCAGGCCATGCCGGAATTGAAGCAGGGCTTGCTTCGGCACGTCTTGGCTGTAAAACGGCTGTTTTTACAATCAATCTTGACTGGATTGGCAATATGCCGTGCAATCCTTCTATCGGCGGCACTTCAAAAGGGCATCTTGTACGTGAAATTGATGCGCTCGGCGGTGAAATGGGAAAGGCAGCAGATAAATACAGTCTGCAGAGCCGTATGCTTAACCTTGGCAAGGGGCCTGCCGTTCACTCTCTTCGTGCACAGATAGACAGACGGGAATATTCAAAGGGTATGAAGCATACGCTTGAGCTTGAAGAAAATCTGGATGTAAGACAGGCTGAAATTGTTGATTTAACAAAGGACGAGAACGGTATCTGGCATGCAAAAACAAAGCTGGATGCAGTTTTTGAAGCAAAGGCGGTTATTATTGCAACAGGAACGTTTCTTGGAGGAAGAGTTTATATCGGCGAGGTTTCCTATGAAAGCGGACCCGACGGCATGTTTCCTGCTGCTGAGCTTTCGGAAAGCCTTAAAAGGTTTAATATCCCTTTAAGAAGATTCAAAACAGGCACACCAAGCCGTGTTAACAGAAAAAGCATTGATTTTTCCAAAACCGATATTCAGCTTGGAGATGAGCATACGGTTCCGTTCAGCTTTGAAACGGAGAATCCGCCTGAAAACAAGGTTGCCTGCCACATAACATATACAAACGAGAAAACCAAGGAAGTTATTCTGAAAAATCTTCATCGCTCTCCGATGTACAGCGGAAAAATTGAGGGCAAGGGACCACGTTATTGCCCGAGCTTTGAGGACAAGATTGTACGTTTCGCCGATAAGGAAAGGCACCAGCTTTTCATTGAGCCCTGCGGCCTTGAAACGGAGGAAATGTATCTACAGGGGCTGTCCTCCTCCCTGCCTGAGGAGGTTCAGCTTGATTTTATTCATACGATACCGGGGCTGGAGAATGCACAGGTTATGCGCACGGCATATGCAATTGAATATGATTGTGTGGATCCTACTGCTTTGAAGGCCACTCTTGAATTCAATGAAATTGAAGGCTTATACGGGGCAGGCCAGTTCAACGGTTCAAGCGGCTATGAGGAGGCTGCGGCACAGGGACTTGTTGCCGGTATTAATGCTGCACTTAAAATTAAGGGAAGAGAACCGCTTATTCTTGACCGCGGCGGCTCCTATATCGGAACACTTATTGATGATCTTGTAACCAAGGGCTGCTCCGATCCGTACAGAATGATGACAAGCCGAAGCGAATACCGTCTTGTTCTAAGACAGGACAATGCCGATGTTCGCTTAACGCCTATCGGGCACGATATCGGTTTAATCAGCGAGGAAAGATACAGTAAGTTTCTTAAAAAACAGCAAATGGTTGCCGATGAAACACAGAGAATCAGGGAAACCTCCGTTCACGCAACGGAAGAGCTTCAGCAGATTCTTGAGAAATGCAATACGGCTCCCCTTGCAAAGGGCTGCAAAATGATAGAGCTTCTTAAAAGACCGCAAGTAACGTATAAAGATCTTGAACCTGTGGATAAAACAAGACCGAATTATCCTTATGAGGTTTTTGAACAGGTAGAAATTGCCGTAAAATATGAGGGGTATATTGTAAGACAGGAGCAGCAGATTAAGGAAATGCGGCGGATTGAATGCAAAAAGATTCCCGAAGACCTTGATTATAAAGCACTGAAGGGCTTAAGGCTTGAGGCTGTTGAAAAGCTTTCTAAGGTAAGGCCTCAGAATCTTGGACAGGCAAGCCGCATCAGCGGTGTTAACCCTGCGGATATAACAGCGCTTAATATTATATTGGAGAGCTTATGATAAATAAAGATTTTTTAAAGCGTGAGGCGCAAAGCATAGGCGTGACTCTCAATGATGAGGCCTTGAACAGATTTGATTTGTTTGCCCGGCTGCTTGTTGCATGGAATCAAAAAATGAATTTAACCGCTATAACCGAGCCGGAGGATATTGCAGTTAAGCATTTTATGGACAGTATTACACCGCTTTCGCATTTTGATATTGAAAACAGTGCCGAAATGATTGATGTGGGCTGCGGTGCAGGCTTTCCGAGCCTGCCCATTCTGATTGCCAGACCGGATATAAAGATTACTTTTTTTGACGCACTTGAAAAACGGCTTAAGTTTATAGATGCCGTTCTTGATGAGCTTGGGCTTGAAGGAAGCCTTGTGCACGGCAGAGCAGAGGATTTCGGAAATATGCCTGAATTTCGTGAACAGTATGATTACGCTGTTACACGTGCAGTTGCGCCGCTGAATATTCTTGCGGAATACTGCCTGCCGTTTGTTAAAGTCGGCGGCAGCTATATTTCCATGAAGGGCGCAGATGATGAAACGGCACTTGGTGCTAATGCAATTCAGGAGCTTGGCGGAAAAATTGAACAGGTTATTTCACTGAAACTATCCAATGGAGACAGCCGAAATCTGATTTCGGTAAGGAAGATTTCGCAAACTTCGCCAAAATACCCACGAAAGTCAAAAAAAATTGCAAGGCAGCCACTCTGATACAGCAAATATATGTCGATTAAAAGGGATTTCTTTAGATGAGAAATCCTTTTTTTATGTTAAACTTTATGCTATTATAGTATTCAAGGAGTTGAGGACAAGATGTCTGAAGAAGTATTAAGAATACCAACCGAAAAGCTGCTGCCCAACCCCTATCAGCCAAGAAAGCAGTTTAAATCCGATGATTTGCTGAGCCTTGCTGAATCCATAAAGGAAAACGGCGTTCTTCAGCCCTTGCTTGCACGAAGAATCAATAACAGTGATTATTTTGAAATAATAGCAGGAGAACGCAGGCTGCGTGCCTCCATTCTTGCAAATATGCAGACGGTTCCCTGTCTTGTTGTTGACTGCGATTATGAGGAAAGCGCAATATTTTCCGTGCTTGAAAATATTCAAAGAGCGGATTTAAGCTTTTTTGAAGAGGCACAGGCAATTGCACATATGCAAAGCCATTTTAATTTAACACAGGAACAGATTTCAAAGAAACTCGGAAAAAGTCAGAGCGCTCTTTCCAATAAGCTCAGAATTCTCAAATTACCGATAGATATTAGATATTTTATTGAAAAAGAGAATTTAACAGAGCGCCACGCACGTGCTTTGCTGAAATGTGAAAGCGAAGAGCAAATGTGGCAGGTTTTAAACGTTGTTAAGGACAAAAAACTTAACGTTGAACAAACGGAAGCATATATTGCTGCTTTAACAGGGGATAAACCGAAGAAGCGCAAGAATGTAGTTAAAATATTTAAGGATGTAAGAATTTTTGTAAATACAGTTAACAAAGCAATCAACACAATGATTGAAGCGGGAATACCTGCTGAAAGCAATAAGACTGAAACAGACGATTATATAGAATTTAATATCAGAATACCAAAGAATGCTCAAAATTGTGAGCAAACCGTGCTTCAGAACAGCGAAGCACCTCAAACTGCTTAAAACGGGAAACCGTTTTAACATATTCTCCTCTTTTCATCACGTGGAATAGCCTGCCGTCCGGTAGGCTATTCTGCATTTTAAGGAGAAAAGCTAAATTGGATATTTTAAGGATAGTTTTAAATATACGGTTTTGCGGAATGCCGAGAAGCAACGAATTGTTTCACGTGAAACAATCTATATATAGTTGTTCGCTGCTTTGTCAACACAATTCTATAAAAAAATTTAAAATGTTTCATGTGAAACATTCTCTTTTTTATTGATAAAAAAAAGATTATATTATATAATGTATTTCAACGGAGGTGCAGCTATGGGAAAAACCGTATCCATATTTAATCAAAAGGGCGGAGTCGGCAAAACAACTACCTGTGTTAATTTTGCTGCTGCTCTTGGACATAAAGGAAAAAAAACGCTTCTTGTTGATGTGGACCCTCAGGGAAATTCAACAAGCGGAGTCGGAATAGACAAGGCAGTGATTGCGAATTCTACTTATGATATGTTAATCAACAAGGTGCCTGCAAAGGATATCATGATGCAGACGGAGTTCAAAAATCTTTATATTCTGCCTGCTACTATGAATCTTGCAGGAGCGGAGCTTGAGCTTGCGGAATCAGACGAGCGGTACACGTCCTTAAAGAAGGGACTTGCGCCGATTGTTGCGGATTTTGATTATATTATCATTGACTGTCCGCCGAGTTTAGGGCTTTTAAGCCTGAATGCTCTGACTGCATCGGATACATTAATTGTTCCGCTTCAATGCGAATATTATGCACTTGAGGGATTGAGTCAGCTTTTAAGCACGGTAAGAACCGTTAAACAGTATTATAATGAGCATCTGGAACTTGAGGGTGTTGTTTACACGATGTACGACAGCCGTCTGAAGCTTACCCAGCAGGTAGTAGATGAGGTAAACAAGTATTTTCCGAACAAGGCTTACAAAACAATGATTCCGCGCAGTGTTAAGCTTGCGGAAGCACCAAGCTACGGAATGCCTGTTATTTATTACGAAAAATATTCAAAGGCAAGCTTTGAATATAAAAAATTTGCAGATGAGTTTCTCAGGAAACAGAAAAAATGGTAAAAGGGGTGCAATATGGCAAAAAAATCAGCACTTGGCAAAGGTCTTGGCGCATTAATGCTTGAAAATACAACCGAGGATATGGTTGCAACAAACACTTTGCCGATAAGTGAAATCACACCGAATAAGGATCAGCCTCGAAAAACCTTTGATGAAACGGCACTTGAAGAGCTTGCCGAAAGCATCAAACAGCACGGTGTGCTTCAGCCGCTGCTGGTTCGTCCGCTTCCGAACGGCGGATATCAGCTTGTGGCAGGGGAAAGACGCTGGCGTGCAAGCCGTAAGGCAGGGCTAAGAGAGGTTCCCGTTGTAGTTAAGGAATTAACAGATACGGAAACCATGGAAATCGCAATTATTGAAAACCTGCAGCGAGAGGATCTGAATCCCATTGAAGAAGCGGAGGGTCTTCAGGCGCTTATAGATAAATGCGGCTTCACGCAGGAGGAAATTGCATCCAGTGTAGGCAAATCCAGGCCGGCAATAGCGAACAGCTTAAGGCTTTTAAGACTTCCTCAGGAGGTTCGTGAGCTTACAAGAGACGGCAAAATTTCGGCAGGTCATGCAAGAGCACTGATTTCTCTTGATAATGATGCACTGATTATTGAAGCGGCAGAAAATGTTATCAAAAATAAGCTCACGGTTCGTGACGTAGAACGTCTTGCCAAAATTCAGGATAAAGATAAGGCAATTTCACAGAAAAGATATAAAAGACGTGACAGCTTTTATGATGAGGTTGAATTAACGCTTTCCGAGGTGCTTGGCAGAAAGGTTAAGGTATATAACGGCAAAGGCAAGGGCACACTTGAGATTGAATTCTATTCACAGGAAGATTTAAAAAATATTGCAAATAAATTAGGAGAGTAGTGTGAAGTAATATGTTAGATATAAGATTCGTAAGGGAAAATCCCGAAATAGTTAAGGAGAATATTAAAAAGAAGTTTCAGAAGGACAAGCTTCCCCTTGTAGACGAGGTTATTGCTCTTGATGAGGAAAGAAGAGATACGCAGAAAAAAGCCGACGAGCTTCGTTCAAACAGAAACAGGATTTCAAAGGAAATCGGTGCTTTAATGGCACAGGGCAAAAAGGAAGAGGGTATGGCGCTTCGTCAGAAGGTTAAGGAGCAGGCAGACGAACTGGAAGAGCTTTCAAAAAAGGAAGCGGAGCTTAGCGAGCGTGTTACCACCATTATGATGACCATTCCGAATATTATTGATGACAGCGTTCCGATTGGTAAGGATGACAGCGAAAATGTTGAAATTCAGAAATACGGCGACCCCGTTGTTCCGGATTATGAAATCCCCTACCATACCGATATTATGGATAGATTCAACGGTATAGATCTTGATGCCGCAGGTAAGGTTGCAGGAAACGGCTTCTATTATCTTATGGGCGATATTGCAAGGTTGCATTCGGCTGTGCTTGCTTATGCCCGTGATTTTATGATAAACAGGGGCTTCACTTACTGCATTCCGCCCTATATGATTCGTTCTGCCGTTGTTGACGGCGTTATGAGCTTTGCGGAAATGGATGCCATGATGTATAAAATAGAGGGCGAGGATCTTTATCTGATCGGAACCTCAGAGCATTCCATGATCGGTAAGTTTATTGATAC
>DESD01000051.1:13962-14101 GCA_002361935.1 Ruminococcaceae bacterium UBA3323
CATGATCGGTAAGTTTATTGATACAATTACCCCCGAGGCAGAGCTTCCGAAAACATTAACATCCTATTCTCCGTGTTTTAGGAAGGAAAAGGGCGCTCACGGAATCGAGGAAAGAGGCGTTTACAGAATTCATCAGTTT
>DESD01000028.1:0-9198 GCA_002361935.1 Ruminococcaceae bacterium UBA3323
CTTATATTCCTATGGTATAATAAATTTATCAACGATAAAAAGGATGTTATGCAAGCATAATTTCAATGGGAGTATCATAATGGGCAACAGTATAAGAAAAATGAATTCAAGTGACAGCCGGGAAGAAATCAGCAATGTTTATGAGCAAAGCTGGAAATTTGCTTACAAAAGCAATATTCCGCAGGAATATTTAGACAGTATTCCAAGCGGCCATTGGTGCGGCGCATTGGATAATTCAGACAGACATAACCTTTATGCTTGACGGAGATAAAATCATCGGCACATCAAGCTATTGCAAATCACGCTTTGAAAAGTATAAGAATTGGGGCGAAATCATATCCATTTATTTTCTGCCTGAATATATGGGCAGGGGTTACGGCAAAGCTTTGCTTGAACAGGCTGTTGAAGAATTGAAGGCAATGGGCTTTAAACGGATTTTTCTTTGGGTGCTTGAGGATAATCACACGGCAAGGCATTTTTATGAAAAATGCGGTTTTAAGAACAGCGGTGAATATATGGAAAATACCATAGGCAAAAAGCAGCTGCGTGAACTGCAGTATGTTTATTTTATCGACTGAAAAAGTTAGAAAGGAATCATCATTATGGCTTTTGATTACAAAAAAGAATACAAGGAATTTTATATGCCGAAAAAGAAACCGGGTATTGTTGAAATTCCGAAAATGAATTATATTGCAGTCAGAGGAAAAGGCAATCCGAATGATGAAAACAGCGAATACAAAAACAGCATCAGCTTGCTATATGCCATTGCTTTTACTATCAAAATGAGCTATAAAGGCACACATAAAATTGACGGCTATTTTGAATATGTTGTGCCTCCGCTTGAGGGCTTCTGGTGGCAGGACAATACGGACGGTATTGACTATAACAGAAAAGAGGATATGAATTTTATTTCAGTTATCAGACTGCCTGATTTTGTAACGGAAAATGATTTCAAATGGGCTGTTGATGAGGCAACGGCAAAGAAAAAGCAGGATTTTTCAAAGGTTGAATTTTTAACCTATGATGAGGGTGTTTGTGTTCAGTGCATGCACATCGGCTCTTATGATAATGAGCCTGAAACCATTGAGCTGATACACAAATATATGGAAGAAAACGGTTACGCATTGGATATAACGGACAGCAGACTGCATCATGAAATTTACTTGAGTGATCCGAGAAGATGTGATGAAAGCAAGCTGAAAACAGTAATCAGACACCCGATAAAAAAGAAGAAAAAGGAGAATGAAAATGGAGATAAAACAAATTAACGATATAGCAATCGTAAACAGTAAGGAAAGAATAATAACAGACACACAGACAGCAATGGATTTTATGATGAGCTTAAAATACGAAACCGGATGCAGTAAAATAGTTCTGAACAAAGAGGCAATTACGGAAGACTTTTTTATTTTGAGTAAGGGTATCGCAGGTGAAATTTTGCAGAAATTCATTAATTACCGGATAAAGTTTGCTGTTTGCGGTGATTTTTCAAACTATACAAGCAAGCCGTTAAAGGATTTTATCTACGAAAGCAATAACGGCAAGGATATTTTCTTTGTGCCCGATACCGATACAGCTGTAAAAATGCTGTCCGGGATTTAGTTTTAACGTATTAAATTTGAGTTTTGTATTTGAGATTAAAGTTATCAATTGTCAACTGTTCAATGTACCTTTAAAAGTTTTCAAGAATATGTTCGGGAGTATACAATGTTAAAATTACAACGATATAAGAATAGTGATGCACAGGTTATCGTAAAGTGGCTGAAAAATGAACATGCCTTTCACCAATGGAGTGCGGACAGATATGAGAATTATCCTATAACCGCCGAAGATATGAATCTGTACTATTCGCAGTATAACGATGATGATTTGTGCAAATTAACCGCTGTTGACAACAACGGAGTGATCGGGCATCTTACAATACGGTTTATGGGTGATGAAAGAAAAATTGCACGTCTTGGTTTTGTTATTGTTGATGATACAAAAAGAGGAAAAGGCTATGGAAAACAGCTTGTTTCATCTGCTTTAAAATATGCATTTGATGAATTAAAGGCAGATAAGATAACTTTGGGTGTGTTTGAAAATAATGCCCCTGCTTTTCATTGCTATTTATCCTGTGGTTTTAACATAGTTGAAACAGAGGCAGCCGAAAGCTATCAATGTATGGGCGAAACATGGAATTGCATTGAGATGGAAATAAGCAGATAAATCGTAATTGGTTCAAAAGGCAGTATGTGAAAAATGGAGAAGATGAAAGATTTATTTATTAAACTAAAAAGCAAATTTATAAAATTTTGTAAATGGGTCTGGGAAGAATGCAAAGATTGGCATACCATTGTTATTTTTGCAATTGTTGTAGTAATTATGTATTCGCCTGTTTGGGGCGGATATTTATGCCATGCAATATTCGGATGGAAATGGTGCAGTGTGATGGCAACGGCATATCTTGCTTTCTGGGCAGGCCCGTTCACGCCATTTTTCCCGTTGTGCATTGCCATCACCTTGGGAGTACGCAGGATTGTTGATAAGATAAAAGGAAAAGATATGGTAAACCATAATTCTAATGAGCCAAATATGCAAAAAAGCTTTATCAATAAACTAAAAGAATTTTCAATGAACGACAAGCATATTGAGTGTGCTGTTCTTGTTGGCTCTTATGCAAGGGGAACGAACAAGGAAATTTCCGATTTGGATATATGCCTTATTACAACCAACAAAAAAGAAATGATTGAAAAGCCTGAGTTTATCAAAAATTTCGGAGCATTTTCCAAAATGCAAACAGAATACTACGGGGCATGTACCTCTATTAGGGTTTGGTATGAAAATGGTTTGGAGGCGGAATTCAGCATTGTGGAGCCGTCTTGGATTCATTTGCCTTTGGATAACGGAACACGCAAAGTGTTAACCGACGGATACCAAGTTATTCTTGATAAGAAAAATTATTTTCAGAATTTAAAATTTTAACAAATTAAAAATTAATGCAGTTTACAGTAATTTGAAAGCGAAATGTATATTATGGAAAATGTAAAAAAAGAAGAGCTGGAAGAATTAGTTGGGATTGATAAAGCCAATGTTTTTTATGATATTGTCAGCGAAATAACAAAACGTTATGATATGGAGCAAATATGGAATAACGGCGGCAAAAAATGGACTTATGAATATAAGTTCAGAAAAAGCGAAAAAACGTTATGTGCATTTTATTTCAAAGAGAGTACATTAGGTTTTATGATTATCTTTGGTAAAAATGAAAGAGCTAAAGTTGAAGAAATAAGAAATGAGCTTTCATCCGATGTATTGGAAACCTATGATAATGCACAAATATTTCATGATGGAAAATGGGTTATGTTTGATATAACAAACAATTCAATAACAGAAGATTTAATGAGATTACTGTTTTTAAAGAAAAAACCAAACAGAAAATAATACAATTATAATTCAGGAGTGTGATGGCATGGCAATGTGGAATCCATGGCGCGGATGTAAAAAATGCAGTGACGGCTGCCTGCATTGCTACATTCACAAGGGTGATGCAAAACGAAATGCGGATACAAGCAAAATCGTAAAAACAAAAGATTTTGATAAGCCCGTTCAAAGACTGAAAAACGGAAATTATAAAATGAAACCGGGTATTGTTTATTTATGCTTTTCCTCTGATTTCCTAATTGAAGAAGCAGATGCCTGGCGCAATGAATGCTGGAAAATGATGCAGGAACGGCAGGATTGCACCTTTTTATTCCTGACAAAAAGAATAGACAGATTTATGAACTGTATTCCCGAGGATTGGGCTGACGGATACGATAATGTGGTTGTCTGCTGTACGGTTGAAAATCAGAAAAATGCCGACTACAAACTGAATATTTTTAAAGATTTGCCGATAAAGCACAAATGTATTACTACCCAGCCGCTGCTTGAAAATATAAATATTGAAAAGTATCTTGATGATATAGAATTGGTGGTGGTCGGCGGTGAATCGGACACAAACGCCAGACCTCTAAATTATGATTGGGTGCTGAATATACGGGAACAGTGTATACGGCAGAATACCGATTTTGAATTCAGACAGTGCGGAACATATACAATAAAAGACGGCAGACAATACAAAATACAAGCAAAAAACCTGTGCAGACAGGCAAAAGCGGCAAATATTGATTTTAAAAGAAAAGTCAGATAAGCAAAACCGGCAGGAAATATTTATTATGATACTTAAAACGGAAAGATTATATTTACGAGAAATGAATCAGAATGATTTTGATTCCTTATGCAAAATATTACAGGATGAAGAGGTAATGTATGCTTATGAAGGGGCATTCAGCAACGCAGAGGTGCAGGAATGGCTTGACAGGCAGATTGCCCGATATCATAAATGGGGATTCGGCTTATGGGCCGTAATTCTGAAGGAAACGGATAAATTCATCGGCCAGTGCGGACTTACTATGCAGCCCTGGCAAAATCATGAAGTGCTTGAAATCGGCTACCTGTTTCAAAAGCAACATTGGCACAAGGGCTACGCTGCAGAGGCTGCCGCAGGATGCAAAATATATGCTTTTGAAACACTGCATGCAAGCGAGGTCTGCTCCATTATCCGGGATACAAATATTCCCTCTCAAAAAGTAGCTGTCAAAAACGGCATGATCAGATCAGGCAGTGAAATTAAGCATTACAAAGGCGTAGATATGCCGCATTTTCGTTATATTATCAAAAATAACCGAAAAAAAACAATTTAAACGGAGGTAAAGCAAATGGCTGTTACGGTAAACATTTATTACAGCGGTGTAAACACAAGTGCAAGAAGATTTGCAGAAGAAATGGTTTCAAACGGAATTGTAAACGATATCCGTGCAGAAGACGGTAATCTTAAATACGAATACTTTTTTCCTATGGATGATAGCGAAACCGTGCTGTTAATTGACAGCTGGAAAGACCAGCAAGCCATTGATCTTCATCATGCGTCGCCTATGATGAAAAGGATTGCCGAACTCAGAGAAAAATACGATTTGCATATGCGAGTTGAACGTTATGTATCTGATGAAACGGGAATTCCCGAAACCGACAAAAAATTCATAAAGGAATAAAGCCAATGAACAATGTGATACAATTTGAAAACAGAGAAGCTTTCAGAAAATGGCTCAGTGCGCATTGCCTGTCGGATGAAGGCATATGGCTTCTGTTCGGCAAGGCAGGCGGACCTAAAACATTAAAAGCCGGCGAAGCACTTGAAGAAGCGCTTTGCTTCGGATGGATAGACGGACAGATGCAAAGTATTGACGATAAAACCTATAAAAAATATTTCTCTGCTCGCAGAAAAAACAGCAAGTGGTCCGAAAAAAACAAGGCTTTGGCTGAAAACCTTGAAAAGTGCGGACTGATGACAGATTTCGGCAGAGCGAAAATTGAAGAAGCCAAAGAAAACGGGCAATGGGATGCACATAAGCCTGCTGCCATTACAAATGAGCAGATAGATTGCCTTTCCGAACTGTTGAGGCAATATGAACCGGCCTTTACAAACTTTCAAGCAATGTCCTTATCTGTAAAGAAGACCTATACAAGAGCATATTTTGATGCAAAAACAGATGCAGGGCGAGAAAAACGAATTGCATGGATGACAGACAGGTTAAACAAAAATCTGAAGCCCATGTGATAAATACAAATTTTCACCTGTAATCCATAAGGGAGCAATAGAAAACACCGATTTCAATCCCCTGCCCCAAGGGTGCAAAAAATAAAAAAGCATTTTCAGATAAACTGAAATGAATCAAAACAATCAGAAAAGAGGAAAACTATGGAAACAATATGCGGAATAGATTGTAACGGATGCGGATTCAAAGAATCCTGCAAGGGTTGCAAAGCAACCAACGGACATCCGTTCGGAGCCTCCTGTATGCTTGCCGAATGCTGCAGCAGTAAGGGCCTTGAGAATTGCAATACATCCTGCACGGAAGTATGCAGGCTTAAGAAACAGTTGATTGAAGAATTCAATGCACTTCGGATTAAAGATATGGAAGAGGTTAAAAACCTGAATGCCCTTAAAGGCGGCTTCGTTAATCTGGAATATAAGCTTCCCGGCGGACAGGTTATCAAATTCTGGAATGACAGCAAAATTTATTTAGGAAACCAAATAGAAAAAAAGAACAGCAGCAGATGCTATGGACTGACCGCTGATGAAAACTATTTATTGGTATGTGAATACGGAAAAAACGGAACAGATCCTGAAATTGTTGTATTCAAAAAAAGATAATACATCGCAAAACCCGTATTACGATAAAACACATATAAATGAAACATAAAAAACTATAAAGAATACATATTTTTATTAGAATACAAGGTAAAACAGCATGAAAAAAACAGTCAGCTTTATATCAATCATACTTTGCTTTTCACTTCTTTGCTCCTGCTCAAAAATCGAAACGGATAAAACGGCAATGAAATTAAGCAATGCAAACGCAGATGAAACAACAAAGAAAATTTATTCTTACATTTGTAATACATATGAAAACGGCATAATCTCTGCGCAGCAGGAATCAACTTGGATGGGCAGCAGCGAATATGAAATGGATTACATATATAACACAACCGGCAAGCTGCCCGCAATGCGCGGTCTTGATTTTATGGATGATGATTTTGACGGAGTTGTTCAGCGTTCCATCGAATGGTGGAACAGAGGCGGACTTGTTACCATTTGCTGGCACTGCGGCTCTGACTTTGCTGACAGTTATGACGATTGCATAAAGGATGAAATGGATAATTGGGATTTAGTTCTTACCGTCGGAACACCTGAACACGAGAACTTTATGAAAGATATGGATAAAGCCGGAAACGCTTTGCTTAAGCTTCAGAAGGCAGGTGTAACGGTTCTGTGGCGCCCGTTCCATGAATTTGACGGAAAATGGTTTTGGTGGGGCAAAGGCGGTGCTGATAATTTTAAAAAGCTTTGGATTATGATGTATAACCATTTCACAAATGATTTGGGGCTGAACAATCTGATTTGGGTTTTGGGATATTCACATAACGGCAAAAATGTTTCCAAATGGTATCCGGGAGATAAATACTGCGATATTGTCGGTGCAGACAGCTACGAAGCAGCGGAAAACGGAGCTGAAAACAAATTGTTTCTAAAAATAAAAAGCATTACACAGGGCAGAAAGCCTTTATGCTTCCACGAATGCGGACTTATTCCCACAGAAGAACAGTTAAAGGAAACACCGTGGTGCTCGTTTATGGCATGGCATACAGAATACCTTACAGATACAAACTCTAAGGAGCATCTGAAAGAAATCTATAACAGCGATTATGTAATTACATTGGACGAACTGCCGGACTTTAATTGAATTTAAACGAACACCATAAGCAGAATACTTATTAAATATTCAAAAGCAATACGGAGTAAAGATGATAAGGACTTTCAAAGAATCAGATATAAATGCGGTTGCAGAAATTTGGCTTGATTCCAATATTGAGGCACACAGCTTTATCACAGCCGCATACTGGCAGAAGCATTTTGAAGCTGTAAAGGCAATGCTTTTACAGGCTGAAATTTATGTTTACGAGGAAGCCGGCAGAATAAAAGGATTTATCGGTCTGGAAAGCAGCTATATAGCCGGTATTTTTGTCTGTGCCGAAGCCCGATCCAAGGGAATCGGAAAACAGCTTATGAATTATGCAAAAGAAAGAAAAAACAAATTGTCCCTGAATGTATATAAAAAGAATACGCAGGCAGTTCGGTTTTATAAACGTGAAGGTTTCAGTATTGTTCGTGAAGGAACAGACGAAAACACTAATGAAACGGAATATGAAATGATATGGAAAAAATAATATAAGCTATCGTTTATCGGAGAACAATTATGATCATTTTAATCGCAGGTGCATCACATACAGGTAAAACCAATTTAGCACAAAAGCTTTTGGAAAAATATAAATATCCATACTTATCAATAGACCATTTGAAAATGGGTTTAATTCGAAGCGGAAATACGGATTTAACACCTGAATCGGATGATACGGCTTTAACGGCTTACCTTTGGAATATCGTAAAAGAAATTGTTAAAACAGCAATAGAAAACAGCCAAAATCTTGTGATTGAGGGCTGCTATATTCCCTTTGATTGGTACAGGGATTTTGATGAAGAATACTTAAAGGAGATTCAATATTATTGCCTTGTTATGAGCAGGGATTATATCGAAAACCATTTTAATGAAATAAAAAGCTTTGCAAATGTAATTGAAAACCGCGGGGACGATTCGTGGTGTACCAAAGAAATGCTTCTGCAGGATAATATTTATAATCTTAAGATGTGCAAAAAGTATGGCTGTAAGTATATTCTTATTGAAAAAGATTATTTTGAAAGCCTAGAGAAAGAAACCGAACAGAAATAACAGTGTGCAGCTTATAAAATTAAAGCCAAGGCAATATGCCTTGGCTATGTTTTTATTGCCTTTCAAAGCAAAAATAAGTTCTGTCTTGAGATGAGCTATCCGTTTTTTAATTGCTTTTCCCCATTCTGCCTTTGTCAAAGCTTGGATTAAATGCATAATAGTTTTTGCTGTTCAGCTTATCTGTCAACAATCTCAAACCCTCACCTCGTCACCAATCTTGTAGAAAAAATAATGACCGATAACTCAAAAACAATTTTTAATTGCGCTTATCCAAAATATCCATACTCATTACATATATTGTTTACTGACTCAGCAAATAATGATCTCGATTTTTTATTTATATCATTATTACTTTTCTTTCTCTTTAGATACATTTCTCTCAATTCTTGCCACAAATCTTCATCTTTAATCCATTCAATTTTTTCGTCAAGCATATAAAAACCGTCATCTTGCTCTTCCCAAGTGTAAGAATTATGTTTTTTGTTAAATCTTATGTATTCCTGACGTTGGTATCCCTCTTCATCTTCATAGTCATTTACAATTGCAAAGTCTATACTGTGAATGATTCTGGTATTTTTTGTATCATTAACTTTAATGGTTATAACTCTTGTTGAGTTTTCAATTTTAGAATATTTGTATTTTTTCAAATATTTTCTAAAAGCCTTAATAAGAATGGTTTTGATTTCTTGAGGAGAATATTCATTGAAATAATCATTCGGATATATATTCACATCCAAATCAAAACCAATATTTGATTTGGAATCATAGGTTATCATATTGCGAGAGTAACTGCCTACTATTTTATATTGAAATGTGAATTTATCTCTTA
>DESD01000028.1:9432-9734 GCA_002361935.1 Ruminococcaceae bacterium UBA3323
AAATGTGAATTTATCTCTTACCTCATTTTGAACATTCATAAGTATTTTAATAAGATTCTTGTAAGCAGATACTACTTTTTCATCATGTTTTGATATGTATTGAAAATTGTGTGACATAATAATACCTCCGATATAGTTTCCCTATCCTACCATTTAGTCTGCTTACTAAATCATTCCATTATATCAGAAAAATTATTATTGTCAATACAAATTTAATTAAATGCATATAGGTTTATGATAAAAGCATTTCTGTTATATCATTTTTGTTGACAACAACACACGAATAAAATATCATATAATTA
>DESD01000013.1:0-552 GCA_002361935.1 Ruminococcaceae bacterium UBA3323
CAAATAATATTGTTGTAAATAATTGTCAATTAATTTTAAAAATGTTGAAAAAAACTATTGACAATAACCAAAATGTATGTTATTATAAGGTTGAACTTAAGAGAGGGAAGAATTGAAGAAGAATTCTTAAAGAATAGATGAAGTGTTCTTGGTTAAGTTCAGATTATGAAAGGAGGCTTTGTCCGATGGTAGATTTAGAACCAGGTCAGACAAACGCCTGCTCAGTATTCAGGTAATATAACGGAACAGGCTGTCGGCAGAATTGAAATTTGTGAATCAATAACGGGCAGCAAGCTTTAAAAGCAATGAATTAGTTATAGCAGGAACCATTAGATTGAATACACAGGCGTCTAAAAAATTGAATTTTATGTTATATAATAATTTGGCTTTCCCTGCAAAAGTCTGAAGATTAATTCTTCATCCAAATAAACTAAGGAGTAGTCCAATGCACTAACTAATATATACCCAAGGAAAAACGATATTTATTTGAGGAGATGGTTCCATGTTAAGGAATTTCATTGTTTCAAAAAAATAATTGTGAGAGGTTAGTCC
>DESD01000013.1:840-10633 GCA_002361935.1 Ruminococcaceae bacterium UBA3323
AAAATAATTGTGAGAGGTTAGTCCAATGTACTAAGTAAATTGAATAAATAAAAAATGCAGCTCCCGTCAGAAGTGACGGGAGTTTTTTCTGTCGATTTGTCGCCCGACTGTTAATACTTGACAAGAAGATTATTCTTTGTTAAAATATTTTCAATATTAAACGGCAGCGATTACGAGGAGTAGCTGATTGTACTTTTCAGAGAATTGACGGTTGGTGCAAGTCATAAAGGAAAGTCAGTGAAGGTAGCGTATGAGCCGACAGGGTGAAACAGCAGTAGCTCTGCCCGTATATCTGCGTTAAAGATTTAAGCGGCATTTTACTTAAAAATGCAATTTGAGTGGTACCACGGAAACAATATGCTTTCGCCTCAATACCGGGGCGAAGGCATTTTTTATTTTCAGAAGAAACAGGGTTTTGCTGCTGCAAAACCGTTATCATTTAGGAGATGAGAAAATGGCAAAAGAACTTGAAAAACAGTATAATCCTGCCGATGTTGAGGACAGAACCTATAAGTTCTGGGTTGATAACGGCTATTTCCATGCAGATGTTAAATCTGATAAAAAGCCTTATACAATCGTTATTCCTCCGCCAAACATTACAGGTCAGCTTCATATGGGACATGCCCTGGATAACACCTTACAGGATATCCTTATCCGTTATCACAGAATGAACGGATATGATACGCTCTGGTTACCGGGAACGGATCATGCTTCAATTGCAACAGAAGCAAAAATTGTTGAAGCTATGCGTGCTGAGGGAATTACCAAAGAGGATTTGGGCAGAGAAGGCTTCCTTGAACGTGCGTGGGAATGGAAAAAGCAATACGGCGGCAGAATCATAGAGCAGCTTAAGAAAATGGGCTCCTCCTGTGATTGGGACAGAGAACGCTTTACACTTGACGAGGGCTGCAACAAGGCTGTTGTTGAGGTGTTCAATAACCTTTATGAAAAAGGTTTGATTTACAGAGGCGAAAGAATTGTAAACTGGTGTCCGCATTGCTTAACATCTATTTCTGATGCAGAGGTTGAGTACGAGGACCAGGCAGGTCATTTTTGGCATCTGAAATATCCGTTTGCAGACGGCAGCGGATATCTTGAGCTGGCAACAACCCGCCCCGAAACGCTCTTGGGTGATACTGCTGTTGCAGTAAATCCAAATGATGAGCGTTATAAGGATTTAATCGGAAAAATGCTGATTCTTCCCATTGTTCATCGTGAAATTCCTGTTATTGCAGACGATTACGTTGATATTGAATTCGGTACAGGTGTTGTTAAAATTACCCCTGCTCATGATCCGAATGACTTTGAGGTAGGACTCCGCCATAATCTTGAGGTTATTGACGTTATGACGGATGATGCCCATATTAAAGAGGGCTGGGGCAGATACAGCGGCATGGACAGATACGAATGCCGCAAAGCAATTGTTGAAGACCTTGCGGCTGAGGGTGCTCTTCTTGAAATTGAGGATTATTCCCACAATGTAGGTACATGCTACCGCTGCGGAACAACAATTGAACCAAAGGTATCAAAGCAGTGGTTCGTAAAAATGAAGCCGCTTGCAGGTCCTGCCATTGATGCTGTTAAAAACAATGAAACCAGATTTGTTCCGAAGAGATATGAAAAAACATATTTCCACTGGCTTGAAAATATTCGTGACTGGTGTATTTCCCGTCAGCTTTGGTGGGGGCATCGTATTCCTGCATGGTATTGCGATGACTGCGGCGAAATCACGGTAAGCCGTGAAACACCTTCTAAGTGTTCTAAGTGCGGCAGTGCACATATCCATCAGGATCCCGATACACTTGATACTTGGTTTTCTTCTGCCCTCTGGCCGTTTTCAACCATGGGATGGCCTGATGCGGATTCCGAGGATTATAAGAAATATTATCCAACAAATACGCTTGTTACCGGCTACGATATTATTCCGTTCTGGGTTATGCGTATGATGTTCTCGGGTATCGAGCAAACCGGAAAGGTTCCGTTTGATACGGTTTTGATTCACGGTCTTGTTCGAGATTCACAGGGCAGAAAAATGAGTAAGTCACTCGGTAACGGTATTGATCCGTTGCTTGTTATCGATGAATATGGTGCAGATGCACTTCGCTTTACGCTTGCAACAGGGAATTCCCCGGGAAATGATATGCGCTTTTCCGATGAAAGAGTTAAGGCTTCACGTAATTTTGCAAATAAGCTTTGGAATGCGGCAAGATTTGTTCTTATGTATCTTGACGAGGATTATAAATATGCCGGTCTTCCTGAAGAGCTTGCTGTTGAAGATAAGTGGATTTTAAGCAAGCTGAATACGCTTGCAAAAGAGGTTACGGATAATCTTGACAAGTTTGAGCTTGGTATCGCTATTCAAAAGCTTTATGATTTCATCTGGGATGTTTTCTGCGATTGGTATATCGAAATTTCAAAGATACGGCTTCAAAGCGGAGAGGGTGCAGATACTGCTAAAGCGGTTCTGGTTTATGTTTTAACGGATATATTAAAGCTTCTTCACCCGTTTATGCCGTTTATTACGGAAGAAATTTATCAGGCACTTCCTCATGATACGGAGTCCATTATGATTTCGGAATGGGTTAAGTATGATGAAAAGCTCAATTTTTCTGAAGAAGAAGCAGAAATGGAAAAGATTATGTCTGCTATCCGTGCAATCAGAAACAGACGGGCAGAAATGAATATTCCGCCAAGCAAGAAGGCAACAGTATATGTTGAGACGGCTTTGCAGGATACCTTTAATATGGGTGCCGAATTCATAAAGCGCCTTGCATCAACGAATGAGGTGAATGTTTCATCCGATTTCAGCAAGCTTGAAAATACGGTAACGATTATTACGGATGATGCAAAGATTTATATTCCGCTCGGCGAGCTTGTTGATTTTGAAGCTGAAAGGAAACGTCTTGAAAAAGAATTGGCAGCAGCGCAGGATAAGCTTGATTTTATTAATAAAAAGCTGAATAACCCCGGCTTTGTGAATAAAGCTCCGGAAAAGGTTGTTGCTCAGAACAGGGAAGATGCCGCTAAGCTTGAAGAAAAGATTGCAAATCTTAAAAATTCTATTGATAATTTAGGTTGATTTATGAATTTTAACGAAGCATTGAATTATATTATTTCAAAGCAGAGCCTCGGTATTATGCCGGGGCTTAATCGTATTTTGAAACTGCTTGAACGCATGGGTAATCCGCAGAATGATTTGAAGATTATTCATATTGCAGGCACAAACGGAAAGGGCACGGTTGCTGCAACAATAGCAAATGCATTAATTCAAAACGGATATAAAATTGGTCTGTTTTCTTCTCCTTGGGTAGTTGACTACAGGGAACAGATACAGATTAATAATGCGTTTATCAGTGAAAATGAATTTGCCGAATATGTGGAACAGTATAAAGATAATGATTGCAGTGAATTTGAATTTTTAACTGCAGTAATGTATAAATATTTTTCAGATAAAAAGGTTGACTATGCTGTTGTGGAATGCGGAATGGGCGGACTTGAGGATGCCACAAATGTTGAGAAAAGCAATCTAGCCGTAATTACTTCGGTTGCACTTGACCATACTGCATTTCTGGGAAATACGCTTGAAGAAATTGCCTATCAAAAGGCAGGTATTATTAAAGAAAACGGTATTTGTGTTTTATATCCGAATCCTGCTTCTGAACATGTTTTTGAAAAGGTTTGCAAAGAAAGAGATGCAAAGCTCATTCAGGTTGGCAATGCAGGCTCCTGGGCACAAAATAATCTTGGCACCGCTGAGGCGGTACTGAAGCTGATTTTGGGTGAGGTCAATGCATCTGTTGTGAATCTGCCTGCAAGAAAAGAGCGAATCGGCAGGATACTGCTTGACGGCGGGCATAATGCCGATGCAGCAAAATATCTTGCATACAGTCTTTCCGATGAAATTGCTGTTATCGGTATGATGGCAGATAAGGATATTGATGCGTATCTGTCCATTGTTGCACCGAAATGCAAAAAAATTATAGCAACAACTCCAAATAATTCCCGGGCTGTTTCAGTTGAAAAATTAAAAGTAATTGCTGAGCAATACTGTTCTGATGTTGTCGCTGTAAGTAACCCGATTGAAGCCGTAAAACAAAAAGATATAACGCTCGTCTGTGGTTCGTTTTTCCTTGCAAGAGAGATTCGCAGTTATTTATTAAAAAGTAAAGGCTTGTCCTAAAATTCGATAAATTATTTATAACCGCTGTGGTAATATTTGCCATAGCGGTTAATTTTTTTAGGAAGTGAAAAAATGAATGTAACGGTAGAAACAAGCGGAAGTCTTATGGTGACTTATCTTACGGGAGAGCTGGATCATCATACGGCAGGGGACGTGCGTGCAAAAATTGATAATGAAATCAGCTATAAAAAGCCTACGCATCTTATTCTTGATTTTAAGAATATTACCTTTATGGATTCCAGCGGCATAGGCCTTGTTATGGGCAGATACCGTCTGATGCAGAGCTATAAGGGCACGGTGGAAATCAGAAATGTAACAGCGCAGACGAAAAAAATTATGGAGCTTGCAGGTCTTGGCAGAATAGCCGTAATCAATGAAGAAAGCAAATATAAGGAGAACTGAAATGAAAAATGAATTCAAACTGACGGTTGAAAGCAAAAGCATAAACGAAAGCTTTGCAAGGGTTGTGGTTTCTGCCTTTGTTACTCCGCTTGATCCAACGCTTGAGGAGCTTGCAGATTTAAAAACTGCTGTTTCCGAAGCCGTAACAAATTGTATTGTTCATGGCTATAAAAACAGCGTGGGTAAAATTTACATAACAGGAAAAATAACAGATGAAACAGTAAAAATTATTATCCGTGATAAGGGCTGCGGTATTGATAATGTTCCGCAGGCAATGACTCCGCTGTACACCACAGGTGAGGGCGACAGAGCCGGACTCGGCTTTACGGTTATGGAAAGCTTCTGTGATAAAATATCTGTACGTTCAAAGGTTAGCAGCGGAACAAGCGTAACACTTATCAAAAAAATTGAAGGCAAATCAAAATGGTAATTGATAAAAGATCACAGATGATTGAAGAGAATATCGGATTGGTTCATTCTGTTGCCAAGCGTTTTAAGGGCAGGGGTGTTGACTATGAGGATTTGTTTCAGTCAGGCTGTATCGGTCTTATAAAGGCAGTGGATAACTTTGATGCGTCAAAGGGCTTTCAGTTTTCAACTTATGCCGTTCCCGTAATTATGGGGGAAATTAAAAGAGTGTTCAGAGACGGTGGGGCAATCAAGGTAGGCAGAACGCTGAAAGAGAAATCAATGAAAGCCCAGTTCTTCAGAGATAGATTTCAAAAAAAGGAGCTTCGGGAACCAACCGTTTCGGAGCTCGCCGATATGCTCGGCTGCGATGTAAATGAAACTGCCGAAATACTTAATGTTATTAATCCAATGCTCTCTATCAATCAGTTCGGGGAGGACGGAAGCGCAGATTTCGATATTCCTGTTGATGACAGCGAAAATCTGTTTGACCGCCTGTCGCTGAATCAGATTATAGATACTCTTGATCATGATGAAAGGCAGCTGATTGACTGCAGATATTATAAAGGGCAAACACAAACCGTAACTGCAAATTCAATGGGCATCTCCCAGGTGCAGGTATCCCGAAAAGAAAAATCCATTCTCCGAAAGCTTCGGGAACGGCTGGATTGCTGAGTAGCAAAATTAAATATATATTTAAACAGCGAACAAAAAATAATGATGTTAATTTTGTTTGCTGTTTTATTTACAATTCCTTAATAATTCGCTATAATGTATTAGTATATTACATTTTTTGAAACAGGGGTTTTGTAATGAAGAATTCAGGAAAACTAATCAGCTTAATAATGGCAGTTGCTATATTGTTTACTATGGCGGCTGGAATGGAATTTTCGGCAATGGCGCAGATCTGCGGTGATTATGAATATATAGTTCTTGAGGACGGCACGGCTGAGATTACAAAGTATAATGGTAATGTATCTGATTTAACTGTTCCGCAGGAACTTGATGGTTATAGTGTTTCAAGTATCGGGGAAGAAGCTTTTAAAAATAATCTGTATATCAGAAGATTAACTATACTTGACAATATAGACAGAGTCAGAAAAATGGCTTTTTATGCTGTGAATAATTTACAGTTTTTGAACCTGCCTGAAAAAAATATTGATTATGGCAACGAAGTATTTAGGTCATGTAATAATTTAACAAGTGTTGTTATTCCCGAAGGTGTTACACGGATATCAGCTATGATGTTTTATAGATGTGAAGGACTTCGTGAAATTTCTTTTCCAAGTACTTTAAAAGAAATTGGCGGAAGAGCTTTTGATCAATGTAGATTAATACAAAGTATAAAACTGCCTGATGGTTTAGAAAGAATTGATGGTGCGTTTCATGATTGCAGTTCATTGACAGATATAACGCTTCCAAGCAGTTTAACTTATCTCGGAAGTGGTACTTTTGAAAAATGTGTTTTATTAAAAAATATTACAATTCCAAATGGAATAACTCAAATAGAATCGGATTTGTTTAAAGGGTGCACGAATCTTGAAACGGTAAGTATTCCGGAAGGTGTTACCAAAATAGAATCTTCTGCTTTTGAAGATTGCATTAAAATTAAAAATATTGCGTTGCCGAATAGTCTAAAAACTATAGAATATAATGCCTTTAAGAATTGTTCTTCTTTGCAGAATCTGGTTATACCGGAAAATGTCAGTGAAATTTTCAAAGGTGCTTTTCAAAATGACATTTCTTTAATGAATATTACCATACCAAACAGAGTAGCCGTGATTGATAAGGATACCTTTATTGGCTGTGATAATCTTCAAAGCATAACTATTATGGGCGAGTTTTGCAGAATTATTAATGGTGCAATCCCATCTGATACAATTATTATTTGCAGTGAAAATTCCGAAGCTGCCCACTATGCCGAGGCTAATGGATATAAAACCGTATATTTCGAAGAAGCAGAGGATTATGATTTTTCGATTTCAGAAGAAATGGTCAGAATAGAAAAGTATAATGGCAATAAGGAAGATTTGGTTGTTTTAAGTAAGCTTTCAAATTATCCTGTAACCGTCATCGGAAAAAGTGCCTTTAGGAACAATGCTATGCTTAAGTCAATTATTCTGCCGAATAGTTTAAAAACAATAGAAAGTTCTGCGTTTTCCGGATGTGAATCTCTGACAGCCATCCAGATTCCAAGTGGGGTAATATCCATTGAAAGTGATGCGTTTAAAGACTGTAATTCTATGAATGAATTGTTTTTTCCTCAAAACATTGATATAGAAAATACATCTGTTTCAGAAAATACAACAAAAGTTTCATATATTCTTAATGATAGAGATGAAATAGTTATAACTTCTGTCAATCTTGGCGGCAACAAGTCAAGCATAATAATACCGGATGTTATTGCAGATAAAAGAGTGGCAGAGGTTGCGGAAAATGTTGATAAGAGTGTTATTTCCAAAGAGGGGCATACCCACGATTATTACAATTGTGAATGCTTAATTTGCAGTGAAATTAGTCATTCTGATGTTGAGCATCACGATTTTGTTGAACCAAACTGTATAAGTGCAGGCAATATTGAATATTATTTCTGTTGGACTTGCAGAAAATATTTCAGTGATGAATCATATGAAAATATTATTTCATATGATTCAATTGAACTAAAACCAACAGGGCATAAGTTTACAAATTATGTTTATAACGATGATGCAACTTATGAAAAAGACGGTACGGAAACTGCAGTTTGTGATGAGTGCGGATTTAAAGATACAAGAGTAAAATCGGGTACAAAACTTGAAAAACCCATCGCTACAGATCCTTCGACCGAAAAACCATCAGAAACACCTTCTGACACGGAGAAACCAACAGAAAAACCATCAGATACGGAAAAACCAACTGATAAACCATCTGAAAAGCCATCCGAGAAACCCTCCGATATCGAAAAGCCGACAAATGAACCAACGGAAAAGCCTTCGGATACACAAGAACCAACTGATAAACCATCTGATTCTCAGAAACCGACAAACGATACCTCTGATTTGGAGTATTCTACTGGTGTAACAGAAAAGCCAAGCAATGAGCCGTCTGAAAATTCAACAGTTAAGGATGAGGGAACAATCCGAAATCCCAATGAAGAATCGACAACGGCTAAGATAAATTCTTCATTAAATAAAGAGGAAAGCACAACTGTTCCGGTTTATCCATATAATAATTCTACTGTGGATAATAACAATTATTATCCTGTTCTGGACAGTAAAAACATAATTGATGATAATTATACGCCTGTTGATAATTATAATGATTACAGACCATCACAAAGTTATCAGGAAACCGAAACAACCGGAAAAAGCGATATTACGATTACAATTCATATAACTGAACGGGCATTGCTTCTGATTATTATTTTAGTTGTTGTTATTTTTATTGGAATTATTATTGTTTTAATAGTTAAAAGAAAAAGAGATTATTAAATTAAAAGCAGGACTGTTTAAAGTCCTGCTTTTGTGTATTATAAATTATTCAAATCGTAGGGTGTTTTCTGATATACGAAGTAGTTAAGCCAATTTGTATAAATCAGATTGCCCGCACTTTTCCAAATCATATTGGGAACAAGGTTGATGTCATCATTGGGAAAATAGTTTTTCGGCTTATCAATAGGTAATCCCTTACTGATATCTCTGAAATACTCTTTAGCAAGTGTATCTCTGTCATATTCACTGTGCCCTGTAATAAAGATGTTTCTGCATTCCATATCAGATATTATGTGGATCCCTGATTCATCACTGTATGAAATAATCTGTAAATCCTTAACCTTTGCTATATCGTTTGTATTCAGATCCCATTCTCTGGAATGCGGAACATAGAAAACATCATCAAGTCCTCTCATAAGCGGATGCATAATATCAAGGCTTCTGTGCGGAAAGACACCAAACTGTTTTTTTTCAAGGGTAACGGGCATAATACCATAATGATAGTATAAACCGGCAAAAGCGCCCCAGCAAATATGCATTGTTGAATAAACATTGGTTTTGGTCCATTCAAATATATCCTTGATTTCCTCCCAGAAATCAACTTCTTCATATTTGAAGTTTTCCAGCGGAGCTCCTGTAATAATCATACCATCATATTTATTATGCTTGATTTCATCAAATGTCTTATAGAATTTAAGCATATGTGATTCGGATGTGTTTTTTGATTTATGCGTTGCTACCTGAAGAAGCTCAACATTAACCTGAAGCGGTGAGTTTGACAAAAGCCTTAAAAGCTGTGTTTCGGTTTCAATCTTTGTAGGCATCAGATTCAGTATTATAATATCAAGAGGTCTGATATCCTGTGTGTCAGCCCTTTGGTTGCTCATTACAAATACGTTCTCAAGTTCAAGACTTTGCTTTGCAGGCAATTCATCGTCAATTCTGATAGGCATATTTTTTCCTCCTGAATATAATATAATGTAATAATATATATAATACAATAAATATAATAATAAATCTACTGCTAATCTGCAGTTTAATGATTATAACAAATAAAAATAATAAATGCAACTGATAATTTTTAGTGAAAAGGACGAATTGCGGTAAAAATCATATTTTTATGAAATAATGTGTTGACAAATGGATTGCGATTTGGTATTATTTACAAGCACTTGAGCAAAGGAAACTTTGCAGAGTGAGGAACTTAAAAAGTCAAAAAAACTTGAAAAAGGGTATTGACAAACTGATTAAGTTCTGTTAATATAGTAAAGCACTTTGCGAGAGGGAACCGAAAGGGAAGCAGAAGCGAAGTGGAAAAAGGACCTTGAAAATT
>DESD01000029.1:0-4787 GCA_002361935.1 Ruminococcaceae bacterium UBA3323
CTTTATCTACCAGAGATTTAAAGGAATCCATGAAGAAGGGCGGCGGCGGCGAGTGCCAGACATCCTGCCAGTCTGCAAGCAAAACTTCTTGCTCTGTTGCAAATCAGAAATGTGAGCAGATTAAAAAGTAATTTTACTTATTAATGATTGCGGCGGTAAGCTTTACCGCCGTTTTTCTATGGAGATAACAATATGATACACGCATACAAAATGAACGGCTATAATATTATTCTTGATCAGAACAGCGGATGTGTTCACTCTGTTGATGAGGTTGCATATGATATCATTACAATGTATCAGGAAAAAAGCAGGGATGAAATCAAGAATTTTGTTTTAGAAAAATATAAAAATCAAGAGGATGTTACGCCGGAAGAAATTGATCTTTGTTTTGAGGATATTGAAGCACTTATTCAAGACGGCAGACTTTTTGCCGAAGATACCTTTGAGACTGCAGCAAAGGATTTTAAGAAGCGTCAGGGTGTTGTTAAAGCAATCTGCCTGCATGTTGCCCACGACTGCAATCTTGCCTGCAAATACTGCTTTGCCGGCAAAGGCGAGTATGACGGTCCAAAGGGTCTGATGAGCTTTGAAACGGGAAAGAGAGCATTTGATTTTCTTATTGAGCAAAGCGGAACAAGAAAAAATCTTGAGGTTGACTTTTTCGGCGGAGAGCCTCTTTTGAGCTGGGAGGTATGTAAAAAGCTTGTTGAATACGGAAGAAGCAGGGAAAAGGAATGCAATAAGAATTTCCGTTTCACCCTTACAACAAACGGTCTTTTGATTAATGATGAGGTTATGGATTTCTGCAATAAGGAAATGGGAAATGTTGTTCTTTCTCTTGACGGAAGAAAAGAAACGCATGACAGGTTAAGAACCTCCTGTAACGGCAAGGGCTCATATGATTTGATTATTGATAAATTTAAAAAGTTTGCAGATTCAAGAAATCAGTCGGATTATTATATGAGAGGTACATATACGCATTTTAACACGGATTTTTCTGCCGATATTCTTCATATGGCTGATTTGGGTTTTAAAGAGCTTTCTATTGAGCCGGTTGTTTGTGAACCGAGCGAGCCTTATGCATTAAAAGAAAGCGACCTGCCTGTATTAAAGGAACAGTATGAAATCCTTGCAAATGAAATGCTCAGGCGTTACAGAAAGGGAAGCGGATTTACCTTCTATCACTATATGATAGATTTGGATGCAGGCCCTTGTATTGTAAAACGAATATCGGGCTGCGGTGTAGGAACGGAATATCTTGCGGTAACTCCAAGCGGTGAATTATATCCGTGTCATCAGTTTGTCGGCGATGAAAGCTTCAAGCTCGGCGATATATGGAATGGTATAAAGAATAGGGAAATATTGGATCAGTTTAACGAATGCAACGTTTATTCTCATAAAGAGTGCAAAGACTGCTTTGCAAAGCTTTACTGCAGCGGCGGCTGTGCTGCAAATGCCTATCATACAACAGGAAGCGTTAACAGTGTTTATGAATTCGGATGTGAGCTGCACAGAAAAAGAATTGAATGTGCCATTATGCTGAAGGTAGCCGAGGCGGAAGAAAATTTAAAGGTTGAATACTGAAAAAAAGCCGTTCAATGAGCGGCTTTTTTTAAACTTATAAATATATTATTGTTATTGAAATAAATATATGATAAAATGTAAAAACCTTATAAAAGGTTAAGCAATTTTGAAGATTGATAAACTGAGGTTATGAATTATGAAATTACTGGACAAAGCAAATGTTAAAAATATCGGTCAGGCAGATCCGTTCATTTTTGAATCAAACAATAAGTTTTATATTTATACAACCGGGGAAGACGGCATTTATGCTTATTATGCTGATGACTTATTCGGCGAATGGCATTATCACGGTATGGTTTTTACAAGAAAAGGCAATGATTGCTTCTGGGCGCCGAGTGTAATAGAGCTTGACGGAAAATATTATATGTACTGTTCATTTGAGTTTTATGATGATGTTCCCGATAAGGGCGGTCACAGGCAGGCTATGTTTGTTTCAGCCGCTGATAATCCGCTTGGACCTTTTACAAATGAAAAGCAACTTCTTCATCCATTTTCAATTGATTCCCATGTTGTTAAAAATGAGAATGGACTTTTTATCTTCTACTCAACCAATACCTTTGAGGGCGACAGAATCGGAACTTATATTATTGTGGACAGATTGCTTGATCCGTATACTGTTGAGGGGAAGCCGCACACGGTTGTTGTGCCGACTCTGGATGAAGATATATTCAGATATGACAGATATGAAAAAGGCCAGCACTGGCATACTATAGAGGGAGCATTTTACTTTAAAGAGGGCGATTGGCAGTATGTTATGTACAGCGGAAACTGCTATGAAAAACCAACCTATTATATCGGCTATGCACGAGCAAAAACAGATGAAACAGATTTAACAAAAATTAATTTTGAAAAATATCCCGATGATCATACATACAGCCCGGTTATGGCTAAAAACAATTTTGAAGAGGGAACAGGTCATCACAGCATAATCAAGTATAAGGGCGAATATTATGCCATTTATCATGCACGGGATTTGGATGATAACAGAGAAAATGTAGACAGAAGAACTGCAAGAATCTGCAGACTGACTGTTAAAGACGGAATTATAACGGCTGAGCCGCATTATGATCATATTTAGAGGGCATCATGGCAAGAGAATTAAGTTATAATCAGAGAGTTGAAAGAAGCATAATAAAAACCTACAGAAAAGCAATATGGAATCCGTTTGTGGAAGCCTGTCAAAATTATAAGCTTGTAAATGACGGAGACAAAATTGCTGTTTGTATAAGCGGCGGCAAGGATTCCGTGCTTCTTGCAAAATGTTTGCAGCAACTGAAAAGAATTTCTAAAACCGATTTTGAGCTTGTTTTTATTTGCATGGATCCAGGCTACAACAAAGCAAACAGAAGGAGAATAGAAGAAAATTGCAGTAAGCTTGAAATTCCTGTTCAGTTTTTTGAAAGCGATATTTTTTCCGTAACCGAGGTTGCGGGCGGAAGCCCCTGCTATCTTTGTGCAAGAATGAGAAGGGGGCATCTGTATGCTAAGGCAAAGTCACTTGGATGCAATAAAATTGCGCTCGGCCATCATTTATCGGATGTTATTGAAACTACTTTAATGGGAATGTTTTACGGTGCTCAGCTTCAGGCAATGCTCCCTAAGCTGCATTCAACCAATTTTGAGGGAATGGAGCTTATTCGCCCTCTGTATTGTGTAAACGAAGCCGCAATAATCCATTGGCGTGATTATAATAATCTTGAGTTTATTCAGTGTGCCTGCCGCTTTGTTGATGAATACAGTCATTCCGAAGACGGCATTGGAGAATCCAAAAGGCAGGAAATGAAGCAGCTGATAAAAGATTTAAAGAAAATTAATCCTGATATTGAGGCAAATATTTTTAATTCCATTCATAACGTTAAGCTGGATACCTTTATCAGCTATAAGCAAAAGGGAGAAAAGCATAGCTTTCTTGAAGATTTTTAAAAGGTTTCATTATGAAAAAACAAGAATTTTTGCACATCGCAAAAGAACTTAATGAAAAATTAAATATTGTGCCGTTGTTGTTTGGCTCATTGGGTTTAGAGCAGCGGCTGCATATTTCTTTGAATGCAGAGGATATTGATGTGCTGATTCCCGAAGAATTTTTAAAGGAAAAATGGCAGTGTATTGTTGAGGTTATGAAGGATAATGGCTACAGACTATATGATTTTCATGAACATGCCTTTAAAAAAGACGAATTAAGCTTAGCGTTTGCATCCATTGAAAGCTTAAAGCCTTTTGCAAATGTAAATGTAAGTAAAATTCCTTTAATAAATGAAAATGGTGTTAAATATTTCCTTCTGGAGCTGGAAGATTATTTAAAAGTCTATACCGCTTCCTCACAGGATGGCTATAGAAGAAATATAAAAAATAAGCAGGATAATCAAAAGATAAATTTAATTATAAATGCATTGGGTAAAGAGTCGCTATAAAAAAAGCAGGGTAACTAACCCTGCTTACTTTTTTGCTTAATATTCAATTTTAACCGGTATTCCGCCGTTTTCTCTTGATTTATCAGCAAGATAAACCGAAAGATGCCCTGCTACGGAATCAAAAATGGATGTGCAGGCAAGGCTTGGATTTTCGTTTCTTAAGAATGAAACAAAGTCTGCAGCAAGTCTTTCATCTCCGCCGCCGTGTCCGCCATAGGCACCAACCATATCACCCGTAACTCTGAGGTCAACAACCTCAACATCGCATTCCTCGTTATGAGCATCGGGGGAGGGGTTTATCTTTAAAACAGTGAATTTGGATTCTTCAAAGTTTCCGAAGATTTCACCCTTTGTGCCGATAATATGTATGTTTCTTCTGGGCTCTGCTGATCCGCCCACCATATTATGTGTGCCTGTTGCACCTGATGCAAAGTTAACCAAAACGCTCTGATGATCAACAACATCATTGTCACACTTATAAATACAGCGTGCATAGGGACTGTTGCTTTTCATAAGATTAATTTTATCCTCAATCGTTGGATTTTCAATTCCTTCAAGCGCATCCCATACATAAAACGCCCATCTGTCGGGATGATCAATATAAAGTCTTTTGGTAGAGTAAACGCAGGTGTCAACCAAGGGGCAGTCCTTCATACAGATTGTTCCTGCATTTTCGGGAGCGTTTTCAGGCTTAAACTGATATTTTCCGCCAAAGGAAGAAATCTGAATCGGCTTTGTTTCGCTCATGAGCCACATCATTAAATCCAAATCATGGCAGCATTTTGCAAGCAG
>DESD01000029.1:5096-5715 GCA_002361935.1 Ruminococcaceae bacterium UBA3323
GAATTTGCCCATTTGCCTCTGATATATGAGGTTGAAAGATGATGATAGCTTACATGCTCGGTTGTTTGAATATTAATGATTTCTCCGATTTCTCCTTTTGCAATTCTTTCCTTGATTCCATAGTAGAACGGAGTATATCTTAATACGTGGCAGATCATGACCCTGCTGTTGTTCTTTTTTGCACATGCAACAAGCTTACGCATTTCTTCCTCGTTAACTGCAAAAGGCTTTTCAAGAAGCATATCATATCCTGCATCTAAAAGGGGAATTGATGTCTCAATGTGCTGTTCATCCATTGTTCCGTTTATAATTGCATCGGCAAGCTTTCCTTTTTCGGCAAGCTCATCTGCTGAAGAAAAACACATATCCTTGCCGAATCCGAAATATTCCATTGCTTTTTTTCTTCTTACCGGATTCGGATCGGCAACACCTACAATTTTAAGCTTATCAGGGTCGGTTTTTGCAAGCTCACTGTAAACAAAGGCTCTGTGGCCTGCACCAACAATGATTGCTGTAACAGGTTTCTTTTCCATAAATTCTACCTCTTATTCCTGAAAATTTTTCAATATTATATATCACAAACTTTTACATTTCAATACTAAAGTTAAAAAATTTATAA
>DESD01000002.1 GCA_002361935.1 Ruminococcaceae bacterium UBA3323
TGTTGCACTTGTTGACTTTATCCAACTGTACTTTCCGTTTGCCCCCAGCATATAGATGCCATACCTTGTTGCTCCCGCTACCTTGTTCCAGGATAAGGTAAACGAACCGTTTGCGTTTACAGTTGCTTTTGCAGTTGGTGTTTGCAGCTTCTTTGTATTCTTTGCATTTACTGCAGCACTGTAAGCGGATTTCGTATTGCCCTTTACGGCTCTCATCTTATATGTGTACTGCTTTCCGTATGCCGCTGTGCCTGTTGTAAAGGAGGTACCTGTTGTTGTTTTCATCAGCTTGTAACTGCCGTCTGCCTGCTTGATATAAAGCTCATACTTCTCTGCTTCGGCAACCTTGCCCCAGGAAAGCTTGATTGTTCCGTTTGCATTTACTGCTGCTTTCAAAACCGGTGTTTTAAGCCCTGTTGCTTTTATCGTTTCTGTCTTAGTAGCTTTACACTTAGTGCAGGTGTAGGTTTTAACGCCTGTTGTTGTGGCAGTCGGTGCTTTCGTTACCTTGCCTACATCATAGCTGTGTCCTGTGGCAGGAACAGCTTTCTGTGCAGTAATTACAGCATTACATACAGAACAATGCGATCCTTCTGTTTTTCCTGCCTTTGTACAGGTTGCAGCTACTGCTTTATCTGTTACAGCTTTATGGCCTGTTGCCTTTATAGTTTCTGTTTTTGTTGCCTTGCACTTTGTACAAGTATAGGTTTTAACACCGTTTGCCGTGCAGGTCGCTGCCTTTGTTACTTTACCGCTGTTCCAAGTGTGGCTGCATTCTGCATCTATCACAACAAATTTGTTGCCGTTTTCTTTTGCATATGCTTCTGCTGTTGCACCTTTATGACCACGGATTGTTACAGTTTCTGGAATCGCACAATCCTCAATTTCAACATTTTTGCTATGAATTGTTATACTTGTTAAATTTGTACACCCGTCGAATGCATAAAGTCCAATATACTTTACGCTGTTCGGTATTGTTATACTGGTTAAGCCTGTACAGCCGTAAAATGCAGTCCAACCAATACTAGTTACACTGTTCGGAATTGTTATACTTGTTAAGCTTGTACAATATTCAAATGCCCCTTCACCAATACTTGTAACGCTATTAGGTATTGTTATGCTGGTTAAGCTATTACAATCAAGAAATACCGCATCGCCAATGCTTGTTACGCTGTTTGGTATTGTTATGCTTTTTAGGCTTTCACAATAAGCAAATGCACCAATTCCAATACTAACAACATTATTGGGTATTGTGAATGAAGCACTTATTTTACCCGCAGGATACTGAATTAATTCTGTCTTATTTTTATTATATAACACACCACTTGATGACGAATAGTGTTTATTTGCTAAATCTATATTTATGTTTGATAAGGCTGTGCAATGAATAAATGTCCTATCACCAATTTTTGTTACACTATCTGGAATGGTTATTTCTTTGAGTCCATAACAATTTGAAAAAGCGCATGATTCTATATCTGTTACACTATTAGGTATGGCTACATTTGTCAAACTTTGGCACCAGCCAAAAGCAGTTTCTCCAATACTTGTAACACTGCTGGGTATTTTTATATTTTTCAAACTTACACAATTAAAAAATACACTTTCTTCAATTCTTGTCAATCTATTTGATATAGATATACTTTTCAAGCTATAACAATTTCTAAATGCTGCACCACAAATACTTGTTACGCTGTTTGGTATTGTTATGCTTGTTAAGCTTCTGCATTCAAAAAATGCGGAAGCACCTATGCTTGTTACACTATTCGGTATAGATATGCTTGTTAAATTTGTGCATTCAGAAAATGCGGAAGCACCTATTCTTGTTACACTATTCGGTATAGATACGCTTGTTAAATTTGTGCATTCAGAAAATGCGGAAGCACCTATGTGTGTTATACTATTTGGCATAGTTATATTGGTCAAGTTATTGCATTTATAAAACGCACCTGTTCCAATACTTAGTACACTATCTGGAATGATTATACTTATCAAACTATCACACCATCCAAATGCATAATCACCAATACTTGATACAGGATATCCTGCTATACTTGACGGAATTCTAAATTCACTATCATTACCTTTGTATTCTGTAAACTCGACTGTATCATTATCAAGAAATTCATATTCATATTCTAAAGCAGAAGCTGAATAAGCAGACAAATCTATTCCTGCTGTTATGGCAAACAGCATTGCTATTGAAAGCAACAGGCTAAGAATCTTTTTTAAATAATGTTTTTGCGGTGTGATGCCCGAATCGCACCTTACGATTTTATTTTTTGTAAATTTCATATTTCTTTTTTCCTTTCATTAAACTTTACATATTTTATGGGTAACACCCATAAATATTATATGGGTTTCGCCCATATTTGTCAATATGGGAACTACCCATATTGTATAATAATTTTGGTGATAAAATTTGAAATTCAAAAGAATTAGAGATTTACGGGAAGACAATGATTTAAAGCAAAAAGATTTAGCAGAATATTTATCCATTGACCAAAGCACTTATTCTGACTACGAAAATGGAAAAATCAATATACCTATAGAAATGCTTATACGCATTGCTGATTATTATAAAGTTTCATTAGATTATTTAGTTGAAAGAGAAAAAATTTAAAATGAATAAAAAGTCGTTTGTATGGGCAACATACTAACGACTTTTTTATTTGGAGATGAAATTATGGGTATTGTTAACAGAATTGCTTTAATTCTCAGCATTATCGGCGGCATTAACTGGGGACTTATCGGTCTTTTTAAATTTGACCTTGTTGCATGGATATGCGGCGGACAGGATGCAATTTTTGCAAGAATTATTTACAGCATTGTAGGTCTTGCAGCAATATGGTGCATCAGCCTTTTATTCAGAAACAACGATATGTTAAAAGAATAAAGCATATAAAAGTCAATAATGGTAAATTGTAGAAAACGGACGAGCAATGCTCGCCCTGCAAAATGTTTATAACATAAAAGCATTATAAACTTTTGAGGGACGGGAAACCCGTCCCCTACAAAATCATTATACATATTCACGCAGCATTTCATTTCTTATTTTTTCGATAATTCTTTTTTCCAGCCTTGAAATATAGCTTTGGGAAATGCCCATTAAATCGGCAAGTTCCTTTTGGGTGTGCTCTGTTTCACCCATGATTCCGAATCGCATTTTCATAAGCTCCCTTTCCTTTTCCGAAAGGGAGTTAACTATTTTCAGAAGCAGTTTTTTTTCATCGCTGTATTCAATATCAACTGAGATTTCATCCGGCTCACTGCCAAGAACATCACGAAGTGTAAGCTCATTCCCGTCCCAATCAATGCTAAGCGGCTCATCAAAGCTTAATTCATGCTTTGAATTATTTACCTTGCGAAGATGCATCAATATTTCATTTTCAATACATCTTGAAGCATAGGTTGCAAACTTGATATTTTTCTCGGGATTAAAGGTTTTAACAGCTTTCATAAGACCGATTGTTCCGATAGAAACCAAATCTTCGGTTGCGGTTGCACAGCCATCAAACTTTTTGGCAATATAAACAACCAGGCGAAGATTATGTGTTATGAGCAAATCCCTGTGGGATTCATTTCCGTTTTTTAATTCATTCATAACGGTTTCCTCTTCCTCTTTGGTCAGCGGAGGAGGAAGCGTTTCGGGACCGTTTATGTAAAAGCATTCTTTTTTTAATAATCTTAATAAAAACAGTTTAATTTTTTCAAACATAGGTATACCTCTAATTTAATAATTTCGGATTCAGAATTCCTTGATATTCCCCTTTTTTTACACTGCTGCTTAATGCAATATAAACATCATTTATTTCAACACTTCCAAGCGAAGAGTTTATCTCAACCTTATCGGGCTTAAAAGCGGAAAGCACCCCCTCTCCCCCAACGGACGAAAACGGAATAAGCCTTTGGCATGGAGCGTTTTCAAAAAGACTGTCATCGGCAACAATAACAGGAAAATCGGAAAAAGGCTCTTTCAGGTTATTTCCGCTGTCTGCAAATGCAAAAAATTTGATTTTGTTTTCATTACTGTATACGGTTACGCTGTAAAGCTCTTTAACAGCAGTTTTGTTATTATAAATTCTGATGATTACAACGGATATCAGATAGGCAGCAAGAGCGGTAATCAGCAACACACGGGCTGAAACATTAAAATAGACGGTTGAATTATTAACAACAACGCCATTCGGCTTAAATATAAACCACAGGCCGATAATGATGCCGACAAAAAGAAGATTGACGAAAAAGAAAATGATTACTTCTTTTATATAGGTCTTAAAGCCTTTCAGCTTAAATGCAGCCAAAACAATAAGCATAGCGGCCGCAAGCTTTCCCAGACAGGAAACGGCGAAATTGAGGCTGTCCCAAAGAATAACAAGTGAATAAGCACCGCCGATAAAGGAAGCCAGAACAATACGCCAAAGCTTTTCGCTGCGCTTGGATAATTTGGCAGTAACGAGCAGAAGAAAGAATGTTATAAAAAAATTAACAATAAACAGTATATCAACATAAATAACATTCATAAGCACCACCGGAATTATTATACAGTGGAACAAATGAATAAAATGTCAAAAAGAATGCCGGCTAAAACTTTTTATGCAGACTCTGCTGTGGGCAATGAAAAAAGCTCCTCAATGAGGAGCTGTCGGAAATACAATAAAATCTTTATCTTTTATTTAATTCTTTTTCCTGTCAAAGAATCAATCAGAATCCTTTCATAAAGAGAATCGGGATTTCCGTATTCATATTTACTGTAAATTAAATTATTATTTTCCTTATCAAATGCAACTTCATAAACATATCTTACGCCATTCTGCACAACTTCCTTATTGCCAATCCAATATGGATAATTCGAAATATACTTATCCATTTCAACAAGTGCATTTGAAACTTCAACACTTATCCCGAGATCGGTTGGAAGCACATAATCAAAATCAGCCATTCTGCCGATAACCGCCTCTCTATTGATGCTGTTAAGATAAGCCTGTGCATATTGATCAAGCTGCAGATTCAGATTGTTATAATCGGCATCACTTAAATTCATGACTTCTGATACATATTTTTTCGGAAACATTTTTTTGATGGATGGTGCATATAAATCGCCGTCCTCGGGATATGCAACATTGATTAATTCATAATCTGCCGAATTAAACTCAAAAACTGCAGGCATTGAACCGCCTGACACATCAACAAAATTACCATTTTCAAACCCAAAATTCGCATATGAAATATATGTGTAAACATAGGTAGTATTGTTTTTTGTTTCCGCACCGAAAATGATATGACCTTCAGCAGGGCATTCGCCTTCATAATAAGCGGACTGATTATCATTCAGGATTGCCTGTGATACTAATTCCTCAAGCTCCGGCGTAATGCTTTCCGATTTTGCACTGTTACTGCACCCGCAGAGTAATAAAAAAACAGATAATAAAGTAATGAATACGGTTTTGATATGCTTCATATGAATCCCTCCGATAAAATCATAGCAGGGATATACGGAATTTACAATGAACAGAAAGTGGAATCCGTCCACGATAAATGGAAATACACAAATAAAAGCTGCCGGCAAGGAACTTTTATTTGTGTATTAAGGTAAGTTTATTCAACAATTTCGATTGAATCTATGGTAACGTCATAAACCGGCTTATCTGCCATACCGCATTTTACGGCTGCGATATCTTCCAATGTTTTTTCGCCGCTGATAAGCTGACCGAAAACTGTATGGTGAAAATCAAGCCATGGTGTACCGCCAATATTTTTATAATTCTCAATAACCTCTTCCGGATAACCGTTATCCTTAAGCTGTTCCATCTGAGATAAAAGATTTGCAGGAACCGATTTTGCCTGCACAATGAAAAACTGGCTTCCGTTTGTATTTGGGCCGGAATTTGCCATGGAAAGAGCTCCGTAATAGTTACGGGCATCTATTGAAAATTCATCCTCAAAGGATTTGCCGTAAACAGATTCTCCGCCGCAGCCTGTTCCGGTAGGATCGCCGCCCTGAATCATAAAATCCTTGATTACACGATGAAAAATAAGTCCGTTATAGTAGCCCTCTTTTGCATGGGTTACAAAATTTTCTACTGCTTTCGGGGCAATCTCGGGAAATAAAACAAATTCCATATCGCCCATATTGGTTTTGATGACTGCTTTTACGCCGTCTTTCACTTCAAGCTGATTCATTATAATTTTACCTTTCTGTTTATTTCTTTTATTGTTGCTTCGTCTATTTTAACTACCTTTCTGTCATAGGTTAAAATTCCGTTAAGCTCATCCTCAACATCCGTTACCTGGGTATAAACAGTTGCGGAAAGCCCTGTTTTAATCTGAGGAATAATTGTTTTTTCAAAGGTGCGCTTATATGCTTTGGTTAAGCTTGCCTTTGTTTTATAAATTTTATAGCCAAACATTTTATTATTAAAGGTATGCCCTTCAATTTTCTGAGAATAGCCGCCGAATTCCGAAAGAACATAAGGTCTGCTGCCTGCTTTAACTTTAATCGGAGTAAAATAAATATGCTTTGAAATAACATCGGAATGTCCCCTGTCGTGCCAGCCTGATGTTGAATCGACCGTTCTGGACGGATCCATCTTTTTCAGCATATCATAAGCAATTTTTGAATCAAACTGACCCCAACCCTCATTAAAAGGCACCCAAAGGGCAATACAGGGGCAGTTATAAAGGTAATCCACCATTTCGGTTAACTCCTGATAATACAAATCTCTTGCTTCCTTATCTGTTCTCTTAAAGGTTTTATAATTTGTATCATCCAGATTAATGCCGACAAAAGGCAAAACCGATATTTCAAGCCCGTAATTGCCGCCGCCGTTTACCATATCCTGCCAAACAAGAATTCCGTTTACATCGCAGTAATGATACCAAAGAAGCGGTTCTATTTTAATATGCTTTCTGAGCATATTAAATCCAAGTTCTTTCATTTTCTTAACATCGAATTCCATAGCACTGTTGCTTGGAGGAGTTAAAAATCCGTCCGGATAATAGCCCTGGTCAAGAAGACCGTTATGGAAATATGGTTTATTATTGAGGAACAGCCTTTTAATACCGTTTTCATCCTCTCCTACAGAGAATTTACGCATACCGAAATAAGACTTTATAACCTCGCCGCAGGCATTGAAGGTTACATGATAAAGGAAAGGATTTTCAGGTGACCATGCTTTGAAATCAGGCAGCTTAACGGTTGTTTCCTTTGTTTCGGCAATGATTTCATCGCCGTCATAAATGGTTGTAACAACATCATCTGTTCCGAAAAACTCAAAATGCACCTGCTCCTTATCATAATCCGGAGTGATTTTAACACGTTCAAGAAATTCTTTCGGGGTGCTTTCAAGCCATACTGTCTGCCAGATACCGCTTTGAGGGCTATACCATATTCCGCCGCGCTTGAATTTCTGCTTACCTTTTGAATATTCCTTTGTATCGGAATAGTCAACAACCGTAACATTCAGCGTATTCTTTCCTGTTCGGATATAATCCGTTATTTCAAATTTAAACGGCGTATACCCTCCCTTATGTGTTCCGATTTTCGAACCGTTAACAAAAACGGTTGCAATCTGATCTACACCACCGAAATGGATAAACACCCTGCCCTTATTGAAATCATCCGAAATCTCAAAAACCTTTTCATAATGCAGAAATTCATTCGGACTGAGTACACGGTTCACACCCGAAAGCGGAGTTTCCGGGGAAAAAGGAACAATAATATCGGTTGAAAATGTTTCAGGCAGCGAGCTGCTGTTTGAAAACTCGCATTTCCATTTTCCGTTTAAGTTTATGTAGCTGTTTCTTACGAACTGTGGGCGAGGATATTCGCTTAATGGATTCTCCAGATTAAGCTCTTCGCCGAATTTAGTCAATAGCATAATTTTTCCCCTTTTTAAAAATTAAAAAAGCAAAGAGGCGAACTGAAATGTTACATTGTTCGCCCGTTTGTCTTAATTATTCAAATCTGTAATTTATATTGTTTTCATCGCACCAGGATGCAATTCTTTGATGTATGTACTTACTTGAGAATTCATCAATTCCGTCCTTAAGCTCCGGATAAGCATTAAAATACTTCCAGAAAGTATCTATAAATTCCTCACCGTGAATCTTATCAAGAATTGATTTAAGCTTATTGCTTCCCTTTTCATTAATAAACCCCCGCATAATTTCTTCGTTGCTTATTGAAATAAAAGGAATTAAGCCAATGGAAACAAAATAAGTTGTTTGCCCCATATCCTCCGGCTTTCTGCCTGTATCCAAATCTCTGATATTTCTTACGGAATAATCCTTATAGGAAAACCAGTATTCGGAAGCACCGCTGCCGCATTTATTTAATAAATCAGAATTAATCAACAATTCCATTTCTATACCACCGTAACAACTTGCTAAACAGCATGCTTTATTTGATAGATTTCAAAAGTCCGCCTTTTGAAATAATATCCTGAATGAATGGAGGAAACGGCTGAGCCTTATAGGTTTTGCCCGTTGTTATATTTGTAATAACACCGCTGTCAAAATCAACCTCAACCTCATCGCCGCCCTTAATATCCTTTGCAGCCTCATCACATTCAAGAATTGCAAGTCCGATATTAATTGCATTTCTGTAAAAAATCCTTGCAAAGGTTGAAGCAATAACACAGGAAATGCCGCTTGCCTTAATTGCAATCGGGGCATGCTCCCTTGAAGAACCGCAACCGAAATTGGCTTCGGCTACCATTATATCGCCTTTTTTTACGTTATTTACAAATTCCTTATCAATATCCTCCATACAGTGAGAGGCAAGCCACGCTTCATCACTTTTATTAAGATATCTTGCAGGAATAATTACATCCGTATCTATATTATTTCCGAATTTATGAACTGTTCCTTTTGCTTTCATAGCTGACCTCCTATATTTTTGCAGGATCTGCAATATAGCCTTTAACAGCCGAAGCTGCCGCTACTGCAGGAGAAGCAAGATAGATTTCCGATTTTGTATGCCCCATTCTGCCGACAAAATTGCGGTTTGAGGTTGAAACAGCCTTTTCGCCGTTTGCAAGAATACCCATATGACCGCCAAGGCATGGTCCGCAGGTTGGAGTGGAAACGATTGCACCTGCCTCAACAAAAATCTCGGCAAGCCCCTCTTTAACACAGTTAAGATAAATCTGCTGGGTTGCAGGAATAACGATTACGCGAACACCATCGGCAACCTTTCTGCCCTTAAGAATTGAAGCGGCAATACGCATATCTTCCATTCTTCCGTTCGTGCAGGAACCGATAACAACCTGATCAATTTTTATCTCAGGAACTTCATCAATTGTTTTTGTGTTTTCAGGAAGATGAGGAAACGCAACCGTAGGGCGCAGCGTACTTAAATCCACAGTAATCGTGCTGTCATATTCGGCATCCGCATCAGCCTCATAAACCTTATATTCTCTTAATGATCTGCCCTTTACATATGCAAGGGTTACATCATCAACCGGGAAAATTCCGTTTTTGGCACCGCATTCAATAGCCATATTTGAAATACAAAGACGATCATCCATGGAGAGATTTTTAATTCCGTCGCCCGTAAACTCAAGACTCTTATAAAGAGCACCGTCAACACCGATTTCACCGATAATATGAAGGATAACATCCTTACCGCTGATAAACGGAGCTTTTTCGCCGGTAACAACAACCTTAATGGCGCTCGGAACCTTGAACCATGCTTTGCCCGTAATCATACCGGCAGCCATATCCGTAGAGCCGACACCTGTTGAAAAAGCACCAAGCGCGCCGTAGGTGCATGTATGGCTGTCTGCGCCGATAACGCAATCGCCGCAGGTAACAATGCCTTTTTCGGGAAGCAGAGCGTGCTCAATTCCCATATTACCTACATCGTAGTAATGAAGAATGCTGTGCTTTTTAGCAAATTCACGAACCTGCTTGCAGTTTTCGGCAGACTGAATATCCTTATTCGGAGTAAAATGATCCATTACTAGAGAAATTCTTGTTTTATCAAAAACAGAATCTTTGCCGAACTTATTCATTTCATTGATCGCAACAGGAGATGTTACATCGTTTCCGAGCACCATATCCAGATTTGCTTCTATTAACTGCCCTGCCGAAACAAAATCAAGACCGGCGTGAGCAGCCAATATTTTCTGAGTCATAGTCATACCCATATGTATTCACCTTATTTCTTTAATTACATTAAATATCCTCTTTGAAGGAATCTGCGCCTCTTTCAAGAGAGGTTACACCTGTACGGGCCATTTCGATAATACCGAAAGCAGAAACCTCCTTGATAAAATTATCAATGGCTTCGGCTCTTCCCGTAAGCTCAAAGGTAAAGCTTTCAAGCGTAACATCAACAACACGTGCGCCGAATCTTCTGTTTACCTCAAGAAGATGATTTTTCTTTTCAATGCCCTTTGCACGAACTTTAATAAGAAGCAACTCAGATGAAACAGAATTTTCGGCATTCAGCACTGCAACCTTTTTAACAATTTCAAGCTTGGAAAGCTGCGCCTTAATCTGCCTGAAATTCTCAGGCTCCGTATATGCTTCTACAGTCATTCTTGAAAAAAGAGGATCTTCTGTTTCACTAACGGTTAAAGAACTGATGTTATAGCCGCGCCTTGAGAAAAGGCTTGCAACACGCTGCAAAACACCGGAAACATTATCCACAAGAACGGATAATACAAGCTTTTCTTCTGCCATAATTACATTTCCTCCTTAATATCTGATACTGAACCACCCGGAGGAATCATCGGAAGAACATTTGAATCGGGAGAGATTCTGCATTCTACAACTACCGGGCCGTTTATACTGAAGGCTTCATCAAGCACTTTATCAATTTCATCATTTGTATTGATACGAAGCCCTTTTACACCGAAGGCCTCAGCCACCTTTACAAAATCAGTTGCACGGTTAGGATCTGTATCGGAAAATCGATTTCCGTAAAAAATCTTCTGCCACTGACGAACCATACCCAGCACCCTGTTGTTCATAATAAACATAACAACGGGAACATTATAGGATGCCATGGTTGCAAGCTCATTGAGGTTCATATGGAAGCCGCCGTCGCCTGCAAACAGAACAACACGCTTATCCGGACAGCCGAAAGCAGCACCGATTGCAGCCCCCATAGAATATCCCATTGTTCCGAGCCCGCCGGAGGAAAGGAATGTGCGGGGCTGTGTATACTTATAGAACTGAGCAGCCCATAGCTGATGCTGACCTACATCCGTTACAACAATTGTATCGGCAGGAGATTTCCTGTCAACAGACTCAATAAGTATCTGAGGATTTACATAATCGCCGATCTGAAGCTGATTGAAAGGACGCTTAAAGCCGTCTATTTCAGCTTTCCATTCACTGTGATTCTGCTGAGAAACAGCTTCTGTAAGCATTGGGATAACATCGGAAAGCGTGCCCTTTAAATGATAGTTTGAAACAATATTCTTGTCCATCTCAGCCGAGTCAATATCTATATGAAGAATTTCGGCATTGGGAGCAAATTTTGCTCTGTTGCCTGCTACTCTATCCGAGAAACGGGCGCCTGCAACGATAAGAACATCACAATCATGTGCCGCCTTATTGCATTCAAAATGACCATGCATACCGATTAAACCGAGATGAAGAGGATGACCGTTCGGGAAAGCACCGAGACCCATAAGTGATGAAACAACAGGAGCATCAATTTTTTCGGCAAAGGAAACCAAAGCTTCGCCGACATCGGAAAGAATTGCTCCGCCGCCGACATAGATAAGCGGCTTTTTGGCTTTGGAGATAAGCTCAACCGCTCTGTCAAAGCAGCTCTGCTTCGGCTTGGCACACGCAAGAGGTTCAACCTTCGGCTGCGGCTCATATTCGCATACAGCAGCAGTAATATCCTTGGGAATATCAACAAGTACAGGACCTTTTCTTCCGCTTTGTGCAATTTCAAAGGCACGGCGGATTGTTGGTGCAAGCTCCTGAACATCCTTAACCATAAAATTATGCTTTGTAATCGGCATCGTTACGCCTGTAATATCAATTTCCTGAAAGGAATCTCTGCCAAGTCCGGATGTTGCATAATTGCATGTAATTGCAACAACAGGGATTGAATCCATATAGGCTGTTGCAATACCGGTTACGAGATTTGTTGATCCCGGACCGGAGGTAGCAAAGCAAACACCAACCTTTCCTGTGGCACGGGCATATCCGTCCGCAGCGTGAGATGCGCCCTGCTCATGAGCTGTCAGAATATGATTAAATGTATCGCCGTATTTATAGAGCTCATCAAAAATATTAAGAATTGTTCCTCCCGGGTAACCGAAAACAGTGTCTACACCCTGTTCCTTAAGTACCTCAAGAACAATCTGAGAACCATTTAATTTCATAATACCCTCCTGTTTTACCTGATAATTTTAATATCTATTTTATTATTTTTATTTATAGTTGTCAAGACTTGAAAAGATGTTATAATTATTATATACTCATATATACATATGCGGAGCAATACGCATTGACTTTAACGAGGGTGTTTTTATGAAAAAAGCAAAAGCTTTATTGGCTGTCGTTCTGGCTGTATCCGTTGTCTTTTTATGCGGATGTTCAAATATATCGGGCATTTTAAATAAAAACAATTCCGGTTATTATGAAATTACCGCTGTATCAAAAAATGCTTCAAACTATGCTTCTGTTGATATCTGCGAAGATAACGTGGCTTTTATTACGTATAAAGGAACAGACGGATACATTCTTTCCGTTTACAATGCGGCTGACAACAGGATTTCGGCTTCTGTCAGCCTTGATGACTGCGGATTGGAGCATGCGGCAAATGCAAAATTCAAAAATGAAAACGAAATTGTTATCTATGATGACTTTGCGGAAAAGGCTGTTTCCTATGACTTAAATCTGAACAAAATCGGAGAAACAGAATACACACCTGATTCTGATATGGAAAATATGCCGCAATCGGAGCTGTTAACCAATGATTTTGACTATAAAGACGAATATGCCGTTCATTACAGTGCAAACAAAACCACCTGCGTTTTTTACGATGAAACCGATAAATTTTACATAAATGATAATGACAGCTCAATTTTCATTGATGCGCATAATAAAAGCATATTAAAATCCGTTTACTCCGAAAAAGAAAATATTTTTACGGTTGGTATTGAAAATTACAAGGACGGCGTTCGGATTAACGAAATTAAGTTTAACGGAGAAAACGGGTTGTCTGAAAATATACAGCTTGGAAAGCTGAATGATAAATATGCTGTTTTTATTCTGGAAACAACAAATGATTGCACCGGCGGAATCGCATTCACGCCCTATATATGGAAATATAAGGATAATCCTGCAAACGAAAAGCTGGAGCTTTCCATTAAATCCGAAAAAGATATCACAGAGGACAATAACAATATTATTAGGGATATTAAGGATAATTATAATATCCGTATTACCTGCGACGAGGTTATTGAAGGCTTTTATGAAAACGAAACAGAATACGGTGTTAATGCATTGGAGCTCAATACTGTATTAACAGGCATAAACAAATATCTTAAACTATTTCCGGACGGATTTGTTAGAGAAATATATGACTATGATTCGTATTTCAACGGATTGAAAATCAATATCGTAAAAAGCATTGAAAATATCAATGCATATGCCGTTGACGATATGGGTGATTATATGCTGATTGTTTTCAGCTATTACGGCTTTGGTGACAATGCAGGCGTTTTCTTCCATGAATTTATGCATCTGATAGACAACAGAATATCCGACTATTATTTCAAAAATTACAATTCGGATTTTTATGACGAATGGTGCAGACTGAATCCAAAGGATTTTGAATATGCAGACAGAGACGCAAGAGAGCCTGAATTTGAATATAACAAGAGTTATTTTATAAGTGACTATGCAACAACAGATATGCTGGAGGATACGGCAGACACATTTAGGTATTTATGTGAAAATGCCGAAAACGGCGTAAAGAACGATTATGACGGAAACTTAAACAAAAAAATCGAACTGCTTTGCAAAGCAATTCGCTCGGCTTACCCAAGTGCAGCCAAGGAAACAGAGCTTTATTGGGAAAAGCCTTTAAATAAATAAACGCAAGGAGAAAATTATGAAACTTGGAATCGTCGGACTTCCGAATGTAGGAAAAAGTACACTATTTAACGCAATAACAAACGCAGGCGCACAGAGCGCAAACTACCCTTTCTGCACAATAGAACCGAATGTGGGAATGGTTTCCGTTCCGGATGAAAGGCTTGATAAGCTTGCAGAAATGTATCAGCCTGATAAATTCACGCCTGCAACCATTGAATTTGTTGATATAGCCGGGCTTGTAAAGGGTGCATCTAAAGGTGAAGGCTTGGGCAATAAATTTTTAAGCCACATCAGAGAGGTTGATTCTGTTATTCATGTTGTAAGATGCTTTGAAAACAACGATATCACGCACGTTGACGGATCTATTGATCCTGCAAGAGATATTGAAACAATTAATCTTGAGCTTGTTTTATCCGACCTTGATATTCTTGCACGAAGAATAGACAGCAGAAAAAAAGCTATGAAGGGCGACAAAACCATTGCGCCCGAGGTTGCGTTTCTGGAAAGACTGTACGCTGAAATGGAAAACGGCAAAACGGCAAGATCCGTTGAAATTTCAGAGGATGAGCAGGAATATCTTAAAGAGGTTTCCCTGCTTACCATCAAACCCGTTATCTATGCCTGCAATATGAGCGAGGATGACTTTGCAAACGGAATTGAAGAAAACAAGAATTTTAATATTGTTAAGCAAATTGCTGCCGAGGAGGGCGCAGAAACATTGCCTATCTGTGCCGAAATGGAGGCAGAGATTGCTACGCTTGAGGAAGAGGAAAAGGAAATTTTCCTTGCCGATATGGGGCTTGACAAAAGCGGACTTGACCGATTGATCAAGAAAAGCTATCATCTGCTCGGCTTAATTTCATTCCTTACGGCAGGCAAAAAAGAGGTTCGTGCATGGACAATTAAAGAAGGTACAAAAGCTCCGCAGGCTGCCGGAAAAATCCATACGGATTTTGAAAGGGGTTTCATTCGAGCCGAGGTTGTTGCCTTTGATGATTTAATGGCAAACGGAAGCCTTAGCGCATGCAGGGATAAAGGCCTTGTTAAGAGCGAGGGCAAGGAATATGTGATGAAAGACGGCGATATTGTAGAATTCAGATTTAATGTTTGATTCTTCATACTGCAAGCTTTTTCATTACCCTTTTTACAAGAAAGGATTTTTGTAAATTATCCTTGACAATTTTAGACATTCAGGTGTATAGTGTAAGAGGTGAAATATATGAAGGCGTTAAATAAATTAAATGAGGCTGAAATTCTTTCACTATGCAAAGAAGGAGATAATGAAGCATTAACTTTCATTATCACAAGATACAGGCCGGCGGTTGAAGCATTGGCATCAAAGTATTCCGATTCCCCTATTGAAAGAGATGATCTTATACAGGAGGGTATGATCGGTTTACTTGCTGCCATTAAATCCTTTGATTGCAGCAAAGGCACTGCATTCAGCACCTTTTGCTACACCTGCATCAATAATTCTCTACAAACGGCATTGCGCAAGGTCAGCAGGCGAAAAGATATTCCCCAGGGAGTACTTGTTTCTCTTGAAGAAGTTGTTGTGAACAACAGCAACACTGCGCTGAGTGCCGAGGATTCTTTCCTTGCCAAGGAGAGCGTGTCTTTGTTAACAAAACAACTTCAAAATGAACTCTCTGAATTTGAAAATACAGTTTTGAGATTACATATGATTGGTTGCAGTTACACCGAAATCGCGGACAAGCTTGAAAAAAAGCCAAAGGCGATTGATAACGCTTTACAACGCATTAGAAAGAAACTAAAAGTAGTTTCCTTCTGATTGTCTACGGACATTAACTGCAGCAAATTTATATGAAAGAGAGGTTAGATGAATGTACGAAGATAAAACTTTAGTTTGCAAGGATTGCGGAAAAGAGTTTGTTTTCACTGCGGGAGAGCAGGAATTCTATGCTGAAAAAGGCTTTGTGAACGAGCCTCAGAGATGCAAAGATTGCAGAAATGCAAGAAAAGCAGCAGCAAGAGGTCCAAGAGAAATGCATGATGCTGTCTGCGCAAGCTGCGGAGCTGCCTGCAAGGTTCCGTTCCAGCCAAGAGAAGACAGACCTGTATACTGCAGCGAATGCTTTGCTAAAATGAGCGAGGAAAACTAATAGCATTTAATTAAATCGGCTGTGCAGAGCATAGCCGATTTTTTATAAAAAAGGCTTGACAATGATTTATTCATATGATAATATATTCGAGCAGATACGGAGAGGTATCGAAGCGGTCATAACGAGGCG
>DESD01000021.1 GCA_002361935.1 Ruminococcaceae bacterium UBA3323
TGGTTGCCTTTGCTACATACAAACCACAAAAAAAGGGTACAGCACAAAGCTGTACCCTTTTACATTTAAATTATAATTTTGATATTTCTTCAATAAAAGATGAAGCCGAATCAAATTCTTTATAAACAGAGGCAAAGCGAACATAAGCAACCTCGTCTATATCACGAAGCTTTTCCATAATAAGCTCACCTATACGAACACTTGTTACCTCTCTGTCTGTTGCACTTTGAAGAGTAGTTTCTATTTCTGAAATTGCATTTTCAAGTTCAGCAACATTAACAGGTCTTTTTTCACACGCACGAAGCATGCCTTTTAAAACCTTTGTACGGTCAAACACTTCCCTGCTTCTATCCTTTTTGATAACCAGAATAGGAACATCCTCAATTGTTTCATAAGTAGTGAAACGCTTGCCGCACTGTATACATTCTCTGCGGCGGCGAATACGTTCATTCTCATCGGTAGGACGGGAATCAATAACCTTACTTTCTTCATATCCGCAAAACGGACACCTCATAATAAAAACCCCCTTCAAAATTTTTCATAATATGCATTATACCACAATATATAGAGAAATGCAAGTGTTTTTACTTTACACAATATATTGAGCAAATCAGGACTTTTGGCGAAGCTCGTTCCTGTTGTTGTATAAGAACATCCAAACAGCCATTGCACAGATAACAAAGTAACCCACAAAAGACCATAAATCAGGAACATCGCCGAAAGCAAAAAATCCAACGATTGCCGCAAAAATCACCTGAGAATAATCATAAACGGAAATTTCCCTGCTTGGTGCGTGCGTATAAGCTGCCGTAATTGAAAACTGACCGCCTGCTGCACAAAGCCCGGCCATAAGAAGCGATGCCCACTGCCAAAGTTCCATAGGATGATAATCCAATATAAGATACGGAGCCGTTACAAGACTTGAAAAGGCGGAAAAAATAAAAACAATAAGCTTGCCGTTTTCGCCCATAATTCCAAGCCGGCGAACACAGGTATATGCTGCACCTGCACACATGCCGCCGATAAATCCGGCCATGGAAGCAAGCAGGTTTTCATTACCGAAGGTTGGTTTTATTATGAAAAGCGAGCCTAAAAAGGCAACCGCAACCGCTATTGCCTGCTTTGGCTTTACCTTTTCTTTAATAAACACAGCAGAAAAAATCAGTGCAAAAAACGGGCTCATTTTATTAAGCATTGAAGCATCGGACAGTTCTATTTTATCAATCGCATAAAAATTTCCGAAAACACCTGCAAGGCCGATAACAGAACGAAGAATATGATATTTTAAACAGCCTTTTTTAGGCTTTATGCTTTCTCCCGCTTTTATAAGGGCAAACAGTGCAAAAAACATTGCAACAAAATTTCTGAAAAACACCTTTTGAAAGGTTGGGATATCGCCTGAAATCCTTACAAAAGTATTCATCCCCGTAAAACAAACCGCAGAAAGCAGAATATAAATTACGCCCTTGGTTTTATTACTGATTTGTTTTTTCATAAATTAACCGAGAAGCTTTTCAATGCAGGCAAGCTGAACACAGATACAAAGAAGTTCTGCGGCAAGATCAAGCTCTGCAACAGGTGGAAAGCTTGGAGCAATACGGATGTTGCTGTCCTTCTCGTCAATACCATAAGGATATGTTGCACCAACGGAGGTTAACACAACACCGGCTTCTTTGCAAAGCTCGCCTACTCTTTTTGCACAGCCGTTCATAACATCAAGGCTGATAAAATAGCCGCCTTTCGGGTTAAGCCATTCGGCAATGCCTTTTCCGGAAAGTTCACGTTCAAGGTGCTTCAGAACAATATCAAACTTCGGCTTAAGAATAGCAGCATGCTTTTTCATATGCGCCCTTACACCGTCTGCATTTTTAAAGAATTCAACATGACGGTGCTGATTCATTTTATCATAGCTGATTGTCTGGGCATTAAGACGCTTCTTGATTGCGGCAATATTGTTATCACTTGCAATAAGAGCGGAAACACCTGCACCGGGGAAAGTAATCTTGGAGGTTGAGCAAACCTCAATTACCATATCCTCGTTGCCGAACTGAGGCAACACATCAAATATATTCAGAAGCTCATCGCCGTTATCATCCAAATCATGAATACAATAAGCATTATCCCAGATAATTCTGAAATCCTTGGCTGCAGGCTTCAAGGCAGCAATACGCTTCACAACGTCATCACTGAAAGTAATACCCTGCGGATTTGAATATTTCGGAACACAGAACATGCCTTTAACACTTTCATCCCTGATATATTCTTCAACAGCATCCATATCAGGGCCGTCCGCTTTCATTTCAATATTAATCATTTTGATTCCGAAATGTTCAAGAATTGTAAAATGGCGGTCATATCCCGGAACAGGGCAAAGGAATTTAACCTCATCAAGCTTACACCAAGGGGTATCGCCGGCACCGTGTGTAAAGCACTGGCTGATATAATCAAACATAAGGGTTAAGCTTGCGTTAGGACCAACAATAACATTTTTTGAATCCACGCCCATTAAATCGGCAAAAAGCTTTTTACAGCCCGGAATGCCATCCATAATTCCGTAGTTTCGCATATCAACGCCGTCAGATATATAGCTTTCAACATGATTCATTGCATTCGATAAATCGAGCTGATCGGCACCCGGTTTACCCCTGCTCATATCAAGCTTTAAATTTTTTGCTTTGAAATCATTATAGCGATTTTCAAGAACTTTCTGCTCTGCCTTCAATTCCTCGGCAGACATTTCCATGTAAAGTTTTGCCATATAATTATCCTCCGTCAAAAATTTAACGGAGATATTTTATCACTTTTTCTTCTGTTTTGCAATATTAAAATTACTATTCGGCAAGTTCAAGAAACCAGCGCGTTTCCTCAAGAAAAAGATACGTAGCTCTGCCCTCTATTCTGCATTTATAGCGAATTCCCGCTCCGCCCGATTTCAGCGAAGCCGCAGGACGGATATCAACAACCCTGTCCACCTCAAATTTTTCATCATCCATTTTAACGGCTATCGGGATTATTACCCCCTCTTTATCAAAAACAGCAGTTACCTCAACATAATTTTTCATAGATTATCTCTCCTTAAACTCTTTAAAATATCCTATCGGATGAATTGTATGATCATCGTGGGGGTCAAAACGGCTCAGACCTGTATCGGCAAGAAGCGAGGCTCTCTGAATGGAATAGCTGCCGAATCTTCGCCTTACATCATCAACAGCCTTTTCAAGCCTTTCAAGCTTTTCCCTTTTCTCAACGGAATGTGCCAGATCAAACTGAACAATCTCATCCGTATCAAAATCAGACACGGCAATTCCGATACTGCGCAAAGGATTTTTCCAATTATAATTTTCAAGAAAAAGCTTCATTGCCATATTGATGATTTCAGACGAAACATCGGAAGGCGCCCGAAGCTGCCCCTGCCTTGTAAAATGATAAAGGTTCTTATCACGCAAAGTTATTGTAATGGTTTTCCCCTTTACGCCAATTTCTCTCATACGGCGTGCAACACTTTCCCCCAACACTGTAAACACGGTTTTAACATCACTGTTATTCACCATATCACGGGGCGTAGTTGTTGAATTTCCAACACTTTTAACCGCCTGAACATCATCAACATGCCGAACAGGGGTTGTGTCAAGCCCATTGGAAAAGCTGTAAAGTATTTCGCCATTCTTACCAAAGACAGAGGTTAAGAAGCCTCTGTCGGCAGAAGCCAGATCGCCAATTGTGTAAATACCATAGGAATTAAGCTTTTTCGTTGTGGCAGGACCAACAAAAAGCAAATCACTGCACGGGCTTTGCCATACGATATCCTTATAATTCTTTTTGTTTATAACCGTTACGGCATCAGGCTTTTTATAATCAGAACCGAACTTTGCAAAAATCTTATTCCATGAAACACCAATGCTGACGGTTATTCCAAGCTCCTCTTTAACTCTTTCCCGGATTTCCTCTGCAATCACCCGCCCCGTTCGTTTATCGCCCGTAACATCAACCCAATTTTCATCAAGTCCGAACGGCTCAATATAATCAGAATAATCCCTGTAAATATTTTTTGCCATATTTGAAAAACGAACATAAAGCGGAAAATTCGGCGGAACAACAACTAAGCCCGGGCACTTATTTCTTGCCTGCCATAGAGGCTCTGCCGTTTTAATACCGTATCCTGAAGCAATTTCATTTTTGGTTAAAACAATTCCGTGGCGTGATTTTTCACTGCCACCTACAACAACGGGCTTATTTCTGATTTCAGGCCTGTGCAGGCACTCTACCGATGCATAAAATTTATTGCAGTCTATATGAAGAATTGTCCTTTCCATAAAAATCACCCTGTTTTTGCCTTATTCGAACATTTGTTTTATTATATAATTTTTCAAACAAAATGTCAATACCCAAATATAATTTTTGACATATTCTTGACTCTGTTTACAAAATACCTTATACTGTATATATAATAAATAGAGTTTCGCGGCGGATATTGATTGTATCCGCCTTTTTTATTAGGGGGCTTTTGCGTGGGGGAAAAAATAAAAAGGGCTATCGGCGTTGAGGGCGATTTTAAAACAGCCATTCTGCCGATGATCAATTACAGCTATGCAAATATGTTTCTTGGCGGAGCAGGCTACATCATCAGTATGTATTTTACAATATTCCTTACGGATGTTGTGAACATCTCGCTTCAGCAGGCAGGAATTGTTGTTATGATAGCAACCATTTGGGACGCTGTTACAGACCCGGTTATGGGAATTATTACAGACAGAACACGTTCCAAATTCGGAAGGCACAGAAAATATCTTCTTTGGGGTATCCCTGTTATATTGATTTCCTATTCGCTTTTATGGAATTCCTTTGGGATAAACGGCAGAGAAAATCCCCGTATGGCAATGATTTACTTTATCGTTGTTTATATGCTTTACAAAACGGCATTTACAATTGTAAGCGTTCCGCACACTGCTATGCTTCCCGAGCTTGCACCCGAATACAATTTAAGAACACAATATAACTCCGTTGGATATTTATTCAACTCGGCAGGAATGGTTCCTGCATTCGGAATTGCTGTTCTGATTCTCGGAATATTCGGCTCAGGAAACAACATCACCTCTGAATCAAAAGCTCCGTTTTTAGTAATCGGAATCGTTCTTTCCGTATTCTTTTCCGTTTCCGTTTTTTTAACCTTCAAAACAACAAAGGAAAAGCCGTCACTCGGTATGCATGTTGAACCGCTTGATATCAAATATATTCTTCGAGAATATGTGCTGGTTTTCAAAAACAAATCCTTCAGGCAGTATTTCTTTATGAGCGTTGCTTATCAGTTTTCAACAGGGTTTTATGCAAACTCAAAGGTTTATTACATAAAATATCTTGCAAATCAATACAGCAGGTATGCCCTTTTCAATGCTGTTGCAGGTGTTGCGGAAGCAGGGGCATTTCCGCTTAACTACGCACTTACAATAAAATACGGCAAACAGAAATGCGGAAATATCGTTACGCCGCTTATGATTGCAGGGCTTGCAATCGGCTTGTTTATGCAGACGGATAACGGCGGAAAATGGTCTTGGATATTCGCTGTTCTGATGATGCTGAGTATGATTTTATATCCGTTCGGAATGTCGGGGCTAGGCTTTGTTTCAACAAATATCTTTCCGGATTTAACAGATGTTGACGAGCTGATAACAGGCAGAAGAAGAGAGGGTGTTATTGCCACCTTCAGCACACTGATCAAAAAAAGCATCGCAGGTGTTATGGCGGCAATGGTTGGCTTTACGCTTCAGGGCTTCGGGCTTGTTACGGGCGATACCGTTTCCGAATATGAAAAGGCAACGGGCAATCTGTTTACCCAATCCGGCAGTGCAATATGGGGCGTACGTATCTGCGTTGCAGTTATTCCAATCGCAGCAGCGCTGATTTCTCTTTATCTATTAAAAAGCTTTAAAATGAATAAAGAGGATCACACAATGATCAGAGCCGCCGTTGCAACAAAGCATAAATACGGAAGCGTTACACTTACAGAAGAAGAAATTAAACGCTGTGAACTGATATCGGGCCAGAAATTTGAAAAAACATGGCTTGGCACAGGAAACAGCGAAGAAGTACATCGGCTTGAAAAAAATGAGGACGGAAAATACATCATTTTAATTGAAGCTGAGGAAGAAAAACAAGAGCTTGAAAAATCAAATCAAAAGTGAGGTTGGAATTATGGAAAATACAAATATAGATATCACTAAAAAAGCACCTGATGCTCCTGAAAAAAACTTCAAAAACCGCTTGAAAGCCTTTTTATTTTATACCGTTCAGTGGACATGGGGGCTTCCCGTTAATCTGATTGGTGCAATTGTTTTTTGGTTCTGCACAAAAATAAAGAAAAGAAACTGGCAGCGCTTCGGTTATGCAAAAATCGTTTATCTGCCGTGGAATTCAGGCGGATTATCACTTGGGCTTTACATATTTATGAAGGCAAACCATAAAAGTAAAAAATGGACCTATAACACAAGAATCCACGAATACGGACACACATGGCAATGTCTTCTTTTAGGACCGCTTTACTGGATTTTTGTAGCCATTCCGTCTGCAATATGGTGCAATTGTTTTGAGGGATTCCGCAAAAAGCACGATGTTTCCTATTATTGGCTTTACTGTGAAAGCTGGGCAAATAAATGGGGGCAGAAATTTTCGGGAATGAAACAAAAGGATATTCAGAAAAAAGTATATTAATTATGATTAAAGCTGTATTTTTCGATTTGGACGGCACATTGCTGAATAGTAAAAAGGAAATGGATGATAGCACAAAAACGGCATTAAAGGAATGTAAAAAACACGGTATAAAGCTGTTTGTTGCAACAGCAAGACCGCCCATTTTAGATAAAATGCTTGGTTGGGATGAAAAGGAGTTCGGCCTTTTTGACGGCGGTTTATACTTCAACGGCGGCTGCCGGAAAATCGGCAGCAAAGCATTCTATACCTATATTCCGCAAAATGTAGTATCTGTCTGCATTAACGAAGTTTCAAAATATAATTCCCTTAATATCGCATTACAAATGGAAAACGAAATTCACGCATTTAATAATCCATTGGCAGATTTTGCCTATCAGGCTTGGGGAATTGATAAAAAGGCTGCTGTTGAAATCACAGAAGAATGCAAAGGCAATACCATAAAGCTTTTGATTTATTATGAAAATATTGTTGATACAGTAACGCCGTTGCCGAAGGATTTAGTGAATAATTTAAAACAGCAATGTAATGCAGGCGCTAAATTATATTTAACGGATAACGGCAGGGTTATACAGATAACAAGCAAAAAAGCAAGCAAATATAACGGAATAGAAAATATAAGAAAACAGCTTGATTTAGATAAATCGGAGGTTGCTGTTTTCGGCGATGACACAAATGACCTTGAAATGCTTGACGGCTATGAAGCTTCCGTAGCAATGGGGAACGCTGATGAAACCGTAAAACGCACGGCAAAATTCATTACCAAAAGCAATGATGACAACGGAATCGCCTTTGCTTTAAAAGAGATTTTACAAATCATATAAAATTTAATATAATAAAAAAAACAACACATATAATACACAAATTATTTGTGCTGTTTTTTATTGACAAGAAAAAAATTTAATGATATGATATTTACATACCATTGGTATGTAAATAAAAAGGAAGCGTACTATGGCAAGGAATAAATACCCCGAAGAAACAAGAAAGCTGATTATTGAAAAGGCAACAGAATTGTTTTTGCAGAACGGATATGAAAACACAACCATTCAGGATATCATTGACCAATTGGGCGGACTAACTAAGGGCGCAGTTTATCATCATTTTGCATCTAAAAATGATATTCTGCTTGCAGTTATGACAAATATATATTCGGAAAACCATCTGCTTGAGGACTGGGGAAAGGTTCTTCAAAGAACCGATTTAAACGGAAAAGAAAAAATCAAGAAAATGTTTTTTATGTCCCTCACAGACACAGACGAAATGAAATTTGCATCTATGAAGGTTGATTATAAAAAAACGCCGGAGCTTTTAAGCGATTATCTGAACAGATCCGTTAACCACTTGGCACCAACCTTTTTTGAACCTGCAATATACGAGGGAATCAAGGATGGCTCCATAAAAACAGATTATCCGAAAGAGCTTGCAGAGGTTATGCTTGTAATAGCAAACATATGGCTTAACCCGATTGTATTCCCCTGTGACAATGAAAAACTAAAAAACAAGTTTATGTTTTTATGTGATTTAGCGGAAAAGCTTGGAATAGACGGACTGCTTAATGATATATACCCGGCACTTAAACAATACGCAAATCAGTAAGTTAAAATCAAAATAAAAGCCGTTTAATCGGTTTTTATTTTGCAATTATACATACCAAAAGTATGTAAATGAATAAAGGAGTAAACGGTTATGGAAAAAGCTTATGAAGCCAAACAGTACCTATCGAAGAAAGAAACCCTGATTTACGGCATAGCAAACGGCGGTCAGGTGTTTGGATACTCTCTTGTTACATCATATCTGATGTATTTTTATCTTAATGTTTTTCAGATAAACGCAAAAATCATATCGGCCGTGTTTTTAATAGGAGGAATATGGGATATTATAAACAATCCTATGATAGGAATGTTTATAGACCATAAAAACAATTCTTTAGAAAAACAGACAGGCGTTATTAAAAAGTTTACTCCGCTGCAGTGCATCGTAACCATATTGATTTTTATGGGTCCGCTTTTCATAAGCAGCAGCTCCGATACCTCCTCTGCTAAAATCATCTATCTGGTACTGACTTATTTTTTATGGGAATTTTTTTATTCAATAACCGATGTTGCATTCGGCGGACTTGTTGCCGTTATATCCCCTAACCCGAAGGACAGACAGCGAGCTATTTCAACCTCCAATATATGCAATCAGCTTTCCGCATCCCTTGTTGTAGTTACGGTTCCCATAATGCTTGATATAGCAAAATCAGGAAAAATAAATATTTCACTTGAAACCGTATTTATCATTATGGGATTGCTTGCAGGAATAATTGGCGTTGGCTTATTTTCACTTTCGGGTTATTTCGTTAAGGAACGAATCAGGCAGACAAAGGAAAAGCAATCCATAAAAGAAATACTATACTGCGTTATTCACAATAAGCCGCTTTTACTGCTTCTTTTATCCAATCTGGCAGCAAGCCTTTCCGGAATAGGCGAAGCATTTTCAACCTACTATTATCTTGATGTTTTAGGCTACGCAAGTATGTCTGTCATCGTTGCAACGCCTGCTTTTATTCTTTCCATATTTTCCTACTCACTTATTAAATTCGGCAAAAAATTTTTCAACAACAAAAATCTTTTTATATTCAGCAATTTATGTGCCGCCGCATCACAGCTTGTTTTATTTTTTATTGGATTAAACCATTATGCAAACTTAAAAATTATGCTGCCGGGTATAATAATATGCAATTGCGTTGTAGGAATTTTTGCAGGAACACTGAACACGCTGCCAACGGAAATGCTTACCGAAGCAGCCGATTATGCCGAGTGGAAAACAGGAGTAAGAGCAGAGGGAATTGCTTTTTCATTAAAGATAAGTGTTGTTAAGGTTTACGGAACATTGGCACAGGGCTTTGCAGCATCTTTATTAAGTGTGATTGGATATGTTTCCGCAGCCTCCGCACAAGCAGTTGTTCAGGCAGATATTGTTCAGCAAAGAATTTGGATCATATATTCCATCATTCCTGTTATGGTTCGTATTTTAAGCACTGTTCCTGTTTTGTTTTACAATATAGTTGGTGAAGAAAGAGAAACTATGCTTAAGGAACTGAGACAAAAAAGAAACGGCTCGGAATGAGCCGTTTCTTTTAGCCTTTAAATCTTTTGGCAGTATAATTATCAACTGTTATTTTAAGAACGGTTGTTATGCCGAGTTTGGCACATTCTTCGGCTGAATAGCCTGTTATATTACAATGCCGAAGAAGCAAATCAAGCCCTTTAACCATATCATCATAATCTGCAATTTCAGCCGTTCCGAAGCCGATAAAGCTTCTGAAATTCGTTGTTACCCCTCTCGCTGTTTCAGCATAGCCGTTCATTGAGTCTATCTCAACGCAAACCTTTGGATTTGCTTTTATCAGATCAAGCTTCAAGCCCTTCATTGCAGAATGGGTATAGAAAATAAACTTATCATCAACTGCTTCAAAGCCGAAAGATAACGGCACAACATAAGGATATTCGCCGTTATGTATTCCAAGCCTTAAGGTATCGCAGGAATTGATAATTTCTATGATTTCTTGTAAATCCGTAACTTCCCTGTCTTTCCTGTTCATTATGTCTCCCTTTTATGGCTGAACATCCAATCAACCCACGGCTCCTGCCTGTAAAATTTGTAGGACATTTTATGTCCGTATTTATCCCAACGGCTGTATTTAACATCTGCGCCATACGCTTTCAGTTTATTATAAAAATAATCATCGCTGTCAATTTCAACAAGAGTATCATCGCTTGAATGCGCCATCCAAATCGGAATTTCAGCAAGCTCTTTAAATTTATGCTCATCAAGAGATTCATACCCGAAATAGCAGCCCATTGCTTCTAAAGCACAGGCAAACAATTCGGGACTGTCCAGAAGAATACTCCAAACACATCCGCCGCCCAAAGATGAGCCATAAACATAAACCCTGTTACGGTCTATATCATGGTTTTCTAAAAGTTCTCTTATTAAATCAGCAGTATTCTTTGCGAACAGTTTCCTGCTTTCCGTTTCAAAAGAACCGCCGCCCGTTGCCTGCGGCAGCAAAATATTGCAATCCCGTTTTTCAACACACTTTCCGCTTGTATAATATATAAATTCATGCAGCAGCTTATTGTTATCACAACCAACCGTTCCGCCACCGCCAAGATAAACCACAAGGGCTGATTTTTCTTTTGCACACATTTAAATCTGAAAGGAATTATATAATCACGGCTGCAATTAATATACAAATACTTATTGTAGCCCCTTATTCCGCATCCTGTTTTAATTATTTTATCTGATGGATATTTCTTCAACACCTGTTCTTTAAGTCCTGATAATTTAATGAATCTTTTCAGTTGGCTTTTCTGAGACTTTCGTGATAATTTCACTAAGCTCTTCTGATATGCGTCCTTTTTAACAGCACCATTCAGGGTTAAACAATATATAAAGCCATCCCTGCCGAAAACCGTGAAATCTTCATAATGTGCAGCATAGGATTGTAAATCAAGAATATCTGTAAAATCAGCATAGTTACTGTCATCAAAACAGATTTTCACATAACCGCCGTTTTTATAGGATTTTGCTATATATTTATCAAAATTCCGAATTTCAAGCCATGCTTTTGCAGCATAAAAGAAATATTCCATAAACTATCCTTTTAACATTCTTTTTCTATTTAAAATACATATAATACTGGCACTTAATCATTCCGTTATAAAGTTTGCGGCGTTTATCTGCCTTTCTGCCGAAGCATTTTTCAAACTCCTCATCCGGAGAAATAATACCATAGCTCCAGCCATGTTTTGCAGCAAATTTATCGCCCATAATATGATAAAGCCTTTCAGCCTCTTTGATATCAAGCATACGCTCACCATAAGGCGGATTGGTAACAAGCGTACCTCTTTCACTTGTTGGGTTAAAATTCTTAATATCCGCCGTATCCAGCCTTAAAAACTTATCAACCTTAATACGCTTTGCGTTTGCAAGGGTAAGCTCTATTGCATGATAATCAATATCCGTTCCGAAAGCTGCAAAATCCGTATCGGTTTTAATAATATCGCGGCATCTGCTTCTTTCCTGCTTCCATACTGCTTCGGGAATAAAGCCCCATCTGTCCACCTCAAAATTACGGTTTATACCGGGTGCGATATTATGGGCAAGAAGCGCTCCCTCAATTAAAATTGTTCCGCTGCCGCAGAAAGGATCATACATTGTATGATAATGCCTTAGCTTTGAAAGCGAACAAAGCGCAGCGGCAAGCGTTTCTCTTATCGGCGCTTCATTTGACTCGGGACGATAGCCTCTTTTATGCAAGCCAGTACCCGATGTATCAAGCATAATGGTAACATCATCCTTGATAATAGAAAACTGAATCTGATGAACAGGACCCGTTTCCTCAAACCAGGAAATATTATAATCTTCCTTAAGGCTTTCAACCACGGCTTTTTTTATAATTTTCTGACAATCGGGAACAGAGTGAAGCTCTGAATTCAGGCTGTAGCCCTTAACGGGAAAAGTATCCTGCGAGCCGATAAAATCGCTCCAGTTTATCATTTTAACAGCATCAAAAAGCTCCGTAAAAGTAACTGCCTTAAATCTGTCAAGCACAATTAAAATTCTTTCGGCAAAGCGGCAGTTTATATTTGCACGGGCAAGTATGCTTTCGTCTCCCTCAAAAAACACCCTGCCGTTTTCAGATGTAACATTTTCAGCACCCATAAGCTTCAGTTCATCGGCAACAAGACTTTCAACACCGAACAGGCAAGGTGCAACCATATATAAATACATTTGTTATATCTCCTTTGAAGCGTGACGTGTTACATGACAGCCGATATTCACTGCGACAGGAAGCCCGGCAATATGCGTTGGATAGGTTTCTATATTCACTGCAAGGGCTGTTGTTCTGCCGCCGAAGCCCTGCGGACCGATATCAAGAGCATTGATTTTATCAAGAAGCTCTTTTTCCATATCCCTGTAGAATTCAACGCTGTTTCTTTCTGAAACAGGACGGCAGAGTGCCCTTTTGGCAAGAACAGCACTATATTCAAAATCTCCGCCGATACCAACACCGATTACAACAGGCGGACAGGGATTGGAACCTGCCGTTTTAACGGCATCAACAATAAAATCAACAATATCTTCCCTTTTGGCGCTTGGGGTAAACATACGAAGTCTGCTCATATTCTCACTGCCAAAGCCCTTCGGCGCCACTGTTATTTTAATTTTATCGCCTGCAACAATTTTGGTATGAATAATGGCAGGAGTATTATCATTTGTATTGACTCTATCATAAAACGGATCTCTTACAACAGATTTACGCAGCAAGCCTTCGGTATATCCAAGGCTTACGCCCTTGTTGACAGCAGCTTCAAAATCTTCACCTGCAATATGAACATCCTGCCCTATTTCGGCAAAAATAACCGCCATACCCGTATCCTGACAAACAGGAATATCAAGTTCCTTTGCGGCTGCAATATTTGCTTCCAAATCGGAAAGAATCGATTTTGCAGTTTCATTTTTTTCATCTGCCTTGGAGCAGCCTATACACCCCACCAAATCATCAGGCAGAATTTTATTTGCTTTTATAACAAGCTCTTTAACAGTTTCCGTTATCAAGGATGCGTTAATTTCTCTCATTGTTTTCTCCTTATATTTAAAATCACATAAAAAATTAAGCCGAGAACAAGCTCCCGGCTTAAGAATTAATTACTACCCGAAATATCATAAAATACAACTTCATCAGATTTTACATATCCCTTTTCACGAGCCTTTTGCTCCATATATTCATCTTTATCCTCAGATTCAAGAATTGCATCAAGCTCTTCATTTTCTTTTTTCTGCTCCTCAAGCTCCTGTGCATAAGCAGCCTTTTGTGCATTCAGCCTGCTTATATCGGCAATCTGACCGATAATAACACTGCAGCAATAGAAAAACAGGCCAAGAATAATTCCGGCAACTAAAATAATCTTAGCTTTTTTATTATGTATTAAATTCTGAAAAATCTTCTTCATTTAAACCACCTGAATTTTTCTTCTTTCTAAGCTTTTTACCATGCTTAAATCGTAAAGTGCTATGCCTTAACATATTATAATACACTTTCCTGATACTTTGCAATACTTTTTTTAAACTTTTTAAGCTCTTTTTTTCAATAAACCTTAAAGCATTAGCAACCGGGCGAAAAATGTATACTGTAATACGGTATAAAGTCAGTATATAGACAAGAAATCCGAGTAAAAGCGCTGTAAAGTAAAATACCCTTACCTGTCCATTGTTATAACTTAGCAAAAAAAGGAAAACAATAGGGGAAATTGTAAAGAAAAAGAGAAAATCTATCAAAAATTCTGCCCATTTCTTTTTAAAAACAAGGCGAAAAAAGCGAAAAGCATCATAAACTGCACCGATTCCGAAGCCAAGAAAAAGAAAAGCTACAACTGCCTCGTTCAAGAAAACATCCTTTTTAAAAAGCTTTGATTTTTTTCTGTTTTGCTGCTGTAAACAAGTGCAGCAACCTCCCCCGTTACCTCAAGAAGTCCTGTATCCAAATTCAATTCTTCAACATGAAGTTTATTTCCGCTTACCGTTAAACATCCGTAATCCGTGTAAGCTGTAACCGTATCCTCATCAAAGGAATCCACATCCGTTACACCTGTTAATTTTAAGCCGCATCTGTTTTCAAGACAAAGGTTATGCGCCTTTTTAAGTTTTGTTTCCATAAAAAAATCACCTGTTAAAATATATGTAACAGATGATTTTTTATGTTAAGCTATATCATTTTATACATTTTTGCGGCATCCTCTTTCAAAGCGTGTTCACTTACCTCAACAACCTGGTATGAACGGGGAACTGTGCCCATATTAACGGTTATTCTGTCGCCAACCTTAACATCATAGGAAGCACGCTGCACTTTGCCGTTTACCTCTATCTTTCCTGCATCACAGGCTTCGTTCGCAATAGTTCGCCTTTTTATAATTCTGGATACCTTTAAATATTTATCAAGTCGCATAAATTCACCTAAAAATTCAGCCGCCACACTTGTGACGGCCTGATTTTATTTCATTATTTTACAGCATCCTTAAGAGCTGAACCAGCCTTAAATGACGGAACCTTTGCTTCAGGAATGTTGATAACTTCGCCTGTGCGTGGATTCTTACCTGTACGAGCTGCACGAGTTTTAACCTCAAATGTACCAAAGCCAACAAGAGCAACCTTTTCGCCATCCTTAAGAGCTTCAGTTACAGCGTCGATAACAGCCTTTACTGCTGCATCTGCATCTTTCTTTGAAAGTTCTGCTTTAGTAGCAACTGCTGCTACAAGTTCAGTTTTATTCATTTAATTTTCCTCCGTTTTAGCCTTTTCGGCAATTATTATTTTTGCTTTATTCCAAAGAACATCAAGCTGTTCTATTGTAGCCGTTTTCATATCAATATTCTTCTCTTCTGCAAGCTTTTCAACTATTAAATAACGATTTACAAATTTATCGGTTGCACCCGTAAGCGCCTCTTCCGAATCAACACCTATAAACCTTGAAACATTTACACAGGAAAAAAGAATATCGCCGAATTCATCTTCTATATTTTCACTGTTATTCTCAGCCAAAGCACACTTTAACTCATTAATCTCTTCGTATAATTTTTCAACAGCACCGGAAATATCATTCCAATCAAAACCGGCCTTTGCAGCCTTTTGCTGAATTTTCTGTGCTCTCATTAAAGCAGGAAATTCACGCGGCACCTTAAGCATTGCCTCGCTCTGCATTTTCATACCCTTTGTTTTAAGCTTAACGGCATCCCATCTGCTGAGGGCTTCCTTTTCATCCGTTGCAGACACATCGCCGAAAACATGAGGATGGCGAATAATCAGCTTCTGGCAGATATCATTTGCTACATCGTTGAAATTAAAGGTGCCTTTTTCGCTTTCCATCTGAGAATGGAGCGCTACCTGAAGAAGAATATCCCCAAGCTCTTCACGAAGCCCGGCAGTATCATTTTTATTGATAGCCTCTATAACCTCATAGGTTTCTTCAATAAAATTCTTCCTAATAGATTCATGGGTTTGTTTTATATCCCACGGGCAACCTCCGGGTGCTCTTAACACTGCAACCAACTTAATTAAATCATCCATGTTATAAACATCTTTAAATTCAAATTCAGCCGCCACAGGAACACCTCGTTTCGATTAACTTGTTCCTATAAATAATACTATATAAGGGATATTTTTTCAAGTATTTAAGCCATTTTTTTACCGGATTGCATAAATTTGATTTCAGAAAAAGTCACAAGTTTTGACAAAACACAACATAATGTAAAGAAAATCAAATAAACTGTGCTTAAAACAACAAAATTAAGCAATGCCCCATTATCGCCGAATACGCTTCCGAGCACGGCATTTGCGGCAAAAAATGAAATCGCAGAGCAAATTAACGGCTTAATAAAAATATCCGTGAATTTAAACTTAACCTCAGAATACTTTTTAAATATCCGATAGTTTGCAAGAAGAATAACAAGATAGCCTGCGGCACCCGAAACAACCGTTCCGTAAATATTATATCTGTAATCGGAAACAACAAGATAATTAATTCCAACCCTTACAATTGCGGAAAGGATAAAAGACGGAATACTTTTTTTGGCGCATCCTATTGCCTGCACGGCAAAAACTGAAATGCCGGAAAGACAATAAAAAATCATCGTAAAACCAAAGAAATAAACAAGTCTGCTGCAGCCGATAACAATATCGGGATTATTGGCGCCGTAAAGCACATTCAGCATAAACGGGGAAATAAGAGAAAGATAAAATCCTCCGCCGAAGGCAAGAATGGACGTATATTTAAAAATACTGTTTGAAAGCAGCGACAGCCTCTCTCTGTTATGAGATTCAAAGGCAGCAGATATCGCAGGAACAGCCGCAACACCAAGCGCCATTGTCAGGCCCGGAAGAAGATTTTTAAAATCCTGAGCAGAAGAGAAAAGCCCGTATATATATGTAACTATGTCCTCATCAGGTGTTGATGTTATCTGAAGGCAGCTTTGATACGCTTCTTTCAGCCTATCCAAATTACACCGGGAAAGGCAATACTGAACAGACGAATTATCAAGAAATGTAGAAACGCTTTGAATAATCGTTGAAATAATTATGGGAGCGGAAAAGGAAAGGATTTCTTTGAAACTTTCCGAGGTTTTATATTTTTTATTCGGAATACGTGAATTATATTTAACGGAATTATAAACAGAAACATATATCAGACTGAAAAAAGAGCCAAAGGTTGCCCCACCCATCGCCGCAGCAGCCGTAAACGGATAAATAGCCGACAATGCTGCTTCCTCATTTTCACAAATCACTCCGAAAACTGCACCGCTGTCCACATACATCTGATAAAGATAAGACATGGAATACCTTGCAAACAGCAATCCGAAAACCAACTTGAATACAGCTTCAATTATCTGGCTTACAGAGGTTGGAACCATATTCATAAAGCCTTCTGCAAAGGATCGCTTTGAAGCTTCCATAGAACAGAATAGCACAGAGGGCGCAAGCATATAAATCGTATAAATACTTTTCGGAGAGGATGAAATCAATTCTGCATACGGCTTTGCAAAAAGACCAAGAAAAGCAAATCCAATCAGGCCAGCAATAAAAAACAGAATACCGGAGGCTTTTTTCAAAGAATATATTTTTGCATGATCACGTTTTTCGTTATACTTACTCACAAGATGTGCCACAGCAATGGGAAAAGCCCCCATAATCAGCGCATGAACGGGCATATAAAGATTATATGCGATATTGAAATATCCCCTGCCTGTTGCTCCGATATAAGCAGTTAAAGGAATTTTATAAACTGCACTGATTGCTTTAACAAGAATGGAAGAAAAGAGCAGCAGCATTGCAGAATTGATATATTTTTGCTTTGTATTATTCAAAAAATCACCACAAAAAAGGCAGTGCAAATAAATTTTGCACTGCCTGAAATCTTCTTTAAAATCCTTATTATATATTGCAATTATTCTTCGTCGGAAACAACATCCTCTGCTTCAACCTCAACAGCGTTAAAAGCATCGGCAGATGATGGCCTTGAGGATTGGGAAACTTTATTATTTATAGCGTTTCTTGCATTTTCAACCTGCTTTTTAATCACCTCTTTAGCTTCCTGAGAGGCAATAATAACCTCCCTTTTCAGATCCTCTGCCTCACGCTTTAAATCTGTATTATCATTAACCTCTTCAAGCTGAGCCTTAAGTTCGGCAAGCTTTTCACGGTAAGTAATAATCTGTGCCGTAAGCATATCCAGCTCATTTTCATCAATCTCATTGCCTGCAAAAGCTTCAAACTGAATTTTGCCGTATTTTTCATAAAGCTTTGACAACTTAGCCTTCGCATCCAGATAATCTAATCTTTTGCGCGACATATCAAATGCCTGAACGCCTTTTTTGTTAAGGCTTTCAGCAACTGTTTTTGTTTTTGAAAACAATTCGTCAAAATTAGAAATTTTAATATTATCAAATTTTCCCATAACTAAAACCCTTTCAAAATAAATCAAAAATAAAATCCCTATCAACAAGATTGATTATATTACCAATTGAACATCATTTCAATACAAATTGTATTATTTTATATTATATTAATAATTAAAAGCTCCGCTTATAAATTATATTCAGCATAAAAACGGGTTATACTTTGCTTACGTTTTAGAATTTCATCAAAACGGTCTATATATTCATAAGGATATTTATAGTTATATACCCGTTCTATTTTTCCGGATTTCGGATCCTTAAGCTTAATAACCGCACCTGCCCCTACGGCAAGAACCGTATGTGTTTCATCCATCATAAAAACATTATAAAGGCAATCATATCCGTTTTTGCACCAGCCGACATTTTCAAGATTGCCAAGTGATTTACCCTGACGATACATATAATACGGATGATAATTATGCTTTGTTAATTGTTTACTGCTGAAATCAACCATGGAAGCAACTATTTTTTTTGGAGAGCTGTCAAACGCAGACTCTCTTGTTGCCATATACGCACCGCTTTTAAGAGAAAGCGTATGAACTGTTATGGATTCTGCGTTAAGTGAAATACCTTTACACAAACTTTTTTCAAAGGATTCCAGCGTATCGCCCGGAAGACCTGCAATAAAATCCATATTTATATTGTCAAATCCGCAATTTCTGGCAAGCTCAAAGGCTGAAACCGTCTGAGAAGAAGTATGCTGCCTGCCGATTGTTTTTAAAACCGCATCATTAAAGCTTTGCGGATTAATACTAATTCTTGATACACCTGCAGATTTTAAAGTCAGCAGTTTATCCTTGGTTACCGTATCGGGTCTGCCTGCCTCAACCGTATATTCACGCACTGTGCTTAAATCAAAATTCTTTTCGATTGCTTCAAAAAGCCTTGCAAGATTTTTTGCCGAAAGCGTTGTGGGTGTACCTCCGCCGAAATAAACGGTTTCAAGCCTCAAACCCAACAACCTTGCATAAACGGCTGTTTCCTCTATCTCCCGAATAAGCAGATCAACATAGGGATCAATAAGCTTAACCGTATTTTCAATCGCATGGGAAACAAAAGAGCAATATGAGCATCTGGTAGGACAAAAGGGAATTGATATGTAAAGGGAAAAGCTTTTACAGTCTGACAATGCGATAATTTTGTTTTCACTGTGCATAACAGACACGGCAAGTTCTGTTTTCTCATGGTTTACAAGATATTTTTCTCTGAAAACACGCTTTGCTTCCTCTTCCGACAAACTGTCCGTCAATGCATGCATTCTTCTTGCGGGTCTGACGCCATACAGCAAACCCCATGGATACCTGATTTCAAGAATTTCGGAAAGAACATGATATAAAAGTACGGAAAGTGCATTTTGCATATCCGTTTCACAATCAGCAGAAACACTTTCTTTTTTGTGCTTATCATAAACAGTTGCATCAACAGATAAAACATAATCCCGAATTTCCGTTATTACTGTAACAGGGTCTGTTTCATCACAGGAATTTTCAAATATTCTGATTTTTTCATAAGGGAAAAATATTGTGCTTATATTTTCCATATCATAGCGATACGGGTGATTTTTAACAAGTATTATCATAATTCAATTCATATAAGGATTGTTTTTCTTTTCAAAATCGAGCGTTGAAAATGCTTCGTGACCCGGATAAAGTGTATAGTTTTTATCAAGAGCCGCAAGACGGTGAAGACTGTCCTTTATCTCTATGAACGAGCCTCCCGGAAAATCCGTTCTTCCGCAGGAACAGCAGAACAGCGTATCTCCGGTAAAAATAACATCATCGGCAATATAGCAAATGCCGCCTTTTGTATGCCCGGGCGTTGCCATAACCCGAATCTTGGTATTTCCAAGCGTAAGCATATCACCATCCGAAACAAGAATATCTGCACTTGCATCATGATGAATACCGCTGCAGAACGCAGCAAGACTAAGCTTTGAAGAAGTCAGCATGCCGGCATCCGCCTGACTGATAACAACTTTTGCACGAAATCTTTCCTTAATTTCCTGAACACCGCCGATATGATCATAATGTCCATGCGTTAAAAGTATATATTCCAAATCTGCACTTTCTAAAAAAGAAAGCATTTTTTCCGAAGCATCCGTACAGTCAACAAGAGCGGATTTGCCGCTTTCTTTATCCGTTAAAAGATAACAATTATTTTCAAGTTCGCCAAGGCAAACAGACTTTACATCAATCATTTCAATTCCTCACTGTCAAGAATAATGGTTACAGGACCGTCATTGATCAGTTCAACCTTCATATCCGCACCGAAGCAGCCTGTTTCAACCTTGGATACACCTGCTTTTACAAGCTCCTGAACAAAGTATTCATAAAGCATATTGGCCTCATCAGGCGCAGCAGAACGAATAAAGCTTGGCCGCCTTCCGTGCGAGCAATCTGCACAAAGCGTAAACTGAGAAACAACAAGCATTTCTCCGTTCACATCAAGGCAGGAAAGATTCATTTTTCCGTTTTCATCCTCAAAAATACGCAGATACGGGATTTTTTTAATCAGCTTATCGGCATCTGCCTTTGTATCTCCCTGCATAACACCAAGAAGAATCATAAAACCTTTTCCGATTTCGCCGATAACTTTTCCGTCTGTTTTAACATTTGAATGAATAACCCGCTGAATTACCGCTTTCATTTATAAACCACTTCTTTCAATATGATAAACACCATCAATCTTTTTAATAATTCTGACAATATTCTCAAGATGCTCCTTGCTGTTTACTGCAACGGTTAAGGTTGTTAAGCAATTTCCGTCATTTATGGGACGGGCATTGATGGAATGAATTTTAACATGCATATTCATCAATGTGCTTGTAATATCAAGAACAACACCGTCTCTGTCTATTGCATAAACATCAAGGGTAGACTTTGTTTCTATTCTGACATTCTCATCCCAGTGGGCTTTTATCCAGCGCTCGGGCTCAGGACAGTTTTCTATATCCTGCGGAACATTAACACAGTTTCGTTTATGAATGGAAAGTCCGTGTCCTCTGGTAATAAATCCGATAATTTCCTCACCGGGAAGCGGGGAACAGCAGTTTGCCATTTTTATAAGGCAATTATCAATTCCTTCTACAATAATACCGCTTGAGGAAGATGTTTTTCTGGGCTTATCCACAACATTTGAAAAGGAGGGCTTTTCCGGCTCCTTTTCTTCTTTCCAGTTTCTGTTGTATTCATCTTTGATGCCCGGCATAAGACGGCTTATTTGAATACCGCCATAGCCAACAGCAGCATAGAATTCATCCGTATCGCCGAAATGCTGTCGCTCGGCAATTCTTACAATGAAGTCATCATATTTATCTCCGGAAAGGCGGATAAAGTTGCGGCGCAGTTCTTTTTCAACAATTACCTTGCCCTCTTCAATATTCTCATCACGTCTTTCCTTTTTAAACCATGTACGGATTTTATTTCTTGCTTCACCGGTACGTACAATGGAAAGCCAGTCCTTACTTGGTCCCTTATTCTGCTGATTAGAAGTCAGAACCTCAATTCTTTCTCCGGTTTTAATCTTATAATCAAGAGGAACAATTCTTCCGTCCACTTTGGCACCAACCATTTTATTACCGACCGCAGAATGAATAGCATAAGCAAAATCAATAACGGTTGAACCTGTGGGCAGACTTTTAATATCTCCCTTAGGCGTGAAAACATACACCTCTTCAACAGATAAATCACCCTTGATATTTGCAACCAAATCTTCCGGAGTATCGGATTCCTCACCTGTTTCAAGCATACGATGAATCCATGAAAGACCGGCATCAAGGCTGTCTTTTCCGCCTTTTCCAAGCTTATATTTCCAATGGGCTGCTATACCGAACTCAGCAGTTCTGTGCATATCCCATGTTCTTATCTGAATTTCAAAGGGAACACCATTCGGTGAAAGCACGGTTGTATGGAGAGACTGATACATATTGGGTTTAGGAGTTGAAATATAATCCTTGAATCTGCCGGGAATCGGCTTAAACATATCATGAACAATACCAAGTGCATTATAGCAGTCTATCATAGAGTTCACGATGATTCTTACAGCATAGATATCATAAATTTCTTCAAAGGATTTTCCCTTTATATAAACCTTTCTGAATATGCCATGAACGGATTTTACTCTTGATGTTATACTTGCATTTTCAATAACGGGCGTAATTCTGTCACTGATTTGTGTCTTAATATCGTTTAAAAATTTCTCGCCCTCCTCCTGCTTCATAGAAAGAGAATTTTCGATTTCCCTGTACGCAATAGGATCAAGATATCTGACTGCTGCATCCTCCAGTTCCTCTTTAATTGCACGGATACCGAGCCTATGTGCAATCGGCGCATAAATTTCCAGCGTTTCAAGACTTTTTTCACGCTGCTTATATTCAGGCATATGCTGAAGCGTTCGCATATTATGAAGCCGGTCTGCAAGCTTAATGATAATAACACGGACATCCTTGTTCATTGCCATAAACATTTTACGGATATTTTCAGCCTGCACCTCTTCCCTTGTTGAAAGCGGAATCTGACCAAGCTTTGTAACGCCGTCCACAAGCAGCTCAACATCAGCACCGAAGCGGCTGCCGATATAGGAAAGCGTATATTCGGTATCCTCAACAACATCATGAAGCAGTGCACCAATAATGCATTCGTTATCCATTCCAAGCCGGAAAAGAATTTCGGCAACAGCAACGGGATGCATAATATACGGCTCGCCCGAACGCCTTTTCTGTCCCGAATGTGCATGATTTGCCAGCTCATAGGCCTCTTTTATTTTTTCAATATTATATTGAGGATGCTTTTTTATTTCTTCAAAAAAGGCATCAAAGCCGTCGTTATACTCACACAAGGTTCAATCTTCCTTTCAGTTTTTTTATAACAGGTGTATTCATCAGATCCACCTTTGCGGCAACTTCGCAAACACGGATATCCTTTTCATCATATTCAATAAGTCCGCACTCCGAAAATGCCTTAAGCGCAAATTTTAATTTGCCGTATGTAACAGAATTCAAAGCAAAATAAAGCTCATCAAAACCAAAGCACCAATGCTTTTTCTGTCTTAAAAACTTATAAATAACCGAGCAATCTGCTCTGTCCGGAAAAACAGATTCGGAATTATTTTTATGAAGCGAAAAAAGCTCGTATTCTTCCTTTTCGGCAAAATATTTATCATCATCATTTCCGTGCCTTTTAATATCGGCAGCCTGCAACGAAAGATATTCCCTGCCGTTATAAAGATTTTTTGAAGCCCTGACAACAGCATCTATATATTCTCCTGCCGCAAATGGAAATTCATCCGCAGTACATCTGAATTTAGAAATTTTAAAGATTTTGCCTTTCTTTTCACATTCAAGCCTGATATGTTTTCCGTTTCCCATAGGCGTTACGGAAAGCAGCCTTAAATTCATAAGAGCAAAAGCAGCATTTCGGTTTGCTTCGCCGAACGGCTCCAAAACAGAAAGTGAATCAACCAATTCTATATTAAGAAAAGCAGGAGAAATTTTGCAGTCAATATTTATGGACGGAACCGGCATAACCGGATAAGCTGAAACTGCATATTCATTTATACGGTTTCGGAATACATCAACATCCGCCGGGTTAAGCCCTAAACCTGCCGCCTTTGGATGACCGCCGAAATGGCTTAACATATCCGCACAGGCTGAAATCGCCTCGTAAATATTAAAGCCCTCTATACTCCTTGCCGATCCGACTGCCATCCCGTTTTCTTCAGTCAGAACAATAACGGGCTTGCCATATTCCTCAAGCACCTTTGCGGCAACAATTCCGACAACGCCCAAATGATAATTTTTTCCGCACACCACGATAACCCGGTTTTTGGCGATATCGGGATTTTCTGCTATTTTAAGCATAACATCTTCAAAAATATTCTGTTCAAGCTCCTGCCTGTGTGCATTATCAATATTTATCTGTTCTGCCTTAAAAGCTGCATCATCTTTATTTTCACAAAGCAGAAGCTCTGCGGCTCTTGCTGCATCATCCACTCTTCCCGTTGCATTAATTCTTGGGCAAAGTGTAAAGGCAACATCGGTTGCAGTCAGCTTTTTATCTGCCGCTCCTGCCGCTTTTTTCAGGGCTTCAATACCGATTCGTGAGCCGCTGTTGATAAGCCTGATTCCCGCTTTTACAAACGCCCTGTTTTCACCGATAAGCGGCATAACATCGGAAATTGTGCCAAGAGCAACCAAATCGGCAAACTGATAAAGCATATCCTCCGTATCCCCGTAAACAGCACAGGCAAGCTTAAAAGCTACGCCAACACCTGCAAAATCACGAAAAGCAATTTCATTTTCAGCTCTGTGGGGATTTACAACAGCTTCAGCCCTTGGAAGCGTATCTCCGATTTGATGATGGTCAGTTACAACAAGACGCATACCAAGAGAATAAATATATTCAGCCTCTTCAATGGCGGAAATACCGTTATCAACCGTAACGATAAGCTTTGTGCCTCTTTCTCTGATTTTATCAATTGAGGCCCTGTTCATACCATAGCCCTCATTCAGACGTGAGGGAATATAATAATCAACATCAGCACCCATATCCTTCAGGAAGGTATAAAGAAGAACGGTTGAGGTTACACCATCACAGTCGTAATCGCCGAATATGGTTATTTTTTCTCCGTAATCCACAGCCTCTTCAATAGCAGAAACAGCCCTTTCCATATCGCAAAGCTGAAAAGGGTCTGAAAAATCGTAAGAGGAGGCTAAAAAGTCTGCCACATCGGCACTGCTCTCTATCCCCCTTGAAACAAGCATAAATGCTATAAACGGATCAATATTAAATTGTTCGCTTAAATCGGATGCCTTTTCTTTATCTGCATCTGCTATTATCCACTTTTTATATGCCATTATGAATTTTTATCCACCTGATGAAATTTTTTGAGGTTGCCTCGCTTTGCAGCTCTTTTTTCAAGCTCGGCTTCAATATCCTCAGGGGTAATACCCTGATTTGCCATCATGACAAGTGTATGATAAATCAAATCCGTTATTTCATAAACCGTTTCTTCCTTATCATTATTTTTAGCGGCAATCACCATTTCCGTGCATTCCTCGCCAACCTTTTTCAGTATTTTATCAATTCCCTGTTCAAAAAGATAGGCGGTGTATGAGCCTTCCGCCTTTTCATTTTTTCTTTCTATAATAACCTGATACTCGTTTTTAATTAAATCCATCAGAATTTTTCTCCTTTAATTTCATTGAAAAAACAGCTATGGCTTCCTGTATGGCAGGCCGCCCCTGTCTGAATAACCTTAACAAGCAGGGTATCATCATCACAATCGCCGTGGATGGAAACGACTTTTTGAAGATGGCCGCTTGTTGCACCCTTGTTCCAAAGTTCCTGCCTGCTTCTGGACCAGAACCATGTATAGCCGGTTTCAAGCGTTTTCTGCATAGACTCTTTGTTCATATATGCAAGCATAAGCACCTCGTTTGTGCCGCTTTCCTGAATAATGGCCGGAATTAAATCAGCCTTCTGAAAATATTTTTCTATATTCATCATTTGCACACCTCTATGGCTTCCTCAAGAATAAGGGTTTTATTATAAAGGCTTTTTCCGCAGATTGCACCATACAGCCCCTCTTTTTTCAGAGCAAGAATATCATCAATATTTGTTACTCCGCCCGAAGCGGTTATATCACAGGAAACTGCATTGTTGATTTCGGCAAGCTGGCTGATATTCGGACCGCTCAATGTACCGTCCTTTGAAATATCGGTATAAATAATTGTTTTTACACCGGCTGCCTCCATCTGCTTTGCAAGCTTCGTAAAATAAACATCGGAGCCCTCTGTCCATCCCTCGGCTGCAGCATAACCGTTTTTCGCATCAATACCAACAGCAATGATATCGCCGAATTCTTTAACAGCCTCCCTAACCAAATTCGGATTCTTAAGAGCAACAGAGCCGAGAATAATACGACTTATATTATGATTTACATAAAAATCTATATCCTGCATCGTTCGGATACCGCCGCCGATTTCAACCTTAAGCCCTGTTTGATTTGCAACATCTGTAAAGGTTTTAGCATTTACAGGCTTTTTCTGCAAAGAGCCATCCAAATCAACCATATGTATCCATGAAGCGCCTGCCTTTTCAAACTGAAAAGCGGTTTCAAGTGCGTTATCGGCAACCTGATGCGCTGTTGAAAAATCGCCCTTGTAAAGGCGAACGGGTTTACCGTCTATAATATCTATTGCAGGAAAAATAATCATTACAGAACTCCTTTTGTGGAAAGTACTCCGCCGTTATTTTTGGTTACGGCAATTTTTAATGCATGTGCAAGCGCTTTAAATAAAGCCTCTATCTCGTGATGGGAATTAGAGCCATACAGAACATTCAGATGAAGCGTGATACCCGAATTCATTGCAAAGGCACGGAAGAATTCCTCCGTACAGCAGGTTTCATAATCTCCGCAGCGCTCCTCATTAAAATCTGCATGAAACACAAGAAACGGTCTGTTGGAAATATCAAGAGAGCACATTGCAAGGCTTTCATCCATAGGAATACTGAAGGAACCGTACCTATTAATTCCGCACATATCGCCAAGTGCTTTTTTGAACGCCATACCAAGCGCAATTCCCGTATCTTCAACGGTATGATGCGTATCTACCTCAAGATCGCCTGCTGTCTTAACATTAAGGCCAAAGCCGCCGTGAACACCCAAGGCATTCAGCATATGATCAAAAAAACCGATACCTGTTGATACTTCAACCTCGCCGCCATCAAGATTTAATTCAATTCTAATCTGTGTTTCTTTCGTGTTTCTTTCAATAGAAGAAGTTCTCATATTTACACCTCTTTTCAGTCCTGAAAAAGACTGTTCATAAGCTTGTTTATATTGTTTTTTCTTTTATCTGTTTCCTCAGCTTCAACAGAAATTTTTATAACATCGCCCTCTTTAATACCATCCGGCAATGCCCTGAGCGGAAGATCCGCAAAGCTTCCCTCTTCAATTTCACAAACTGCAAAACCGGCTTCAATTCTGTCTACTACTAACCTTTTCATATATTATTCCTTTTCACAGTAAAGCGTAATATTCGTTTTATCGGAAACAACGGCTACATTTCCGTTTATATCCGTTCTTAAAATCTTTGCGCCGATTTCGCTTAAATTATTTATCGCTTCAAAATGAGGATGATTATAGGAATTATCCTTTCCAACCTCAATAACAGCAATACCGGGCGAAACAGCACTTACAAATTCAAAGGAGGAAGCAGTTTTACTGCCATGATGACCTACCTTTAAAACATCAGCATTCAGTTTATCCTTTGTTGAAGCTTTTAATATTTCTGTTTCAGAAGCAGCCTCGGCATCACCCATAAACAGAAACACATTACTGCCGTATTGAAGCCTTAAAACTGCCGAATACGCATTAAGATTATCATAATTGGCTTTCACAGGGGCAAGAAATTCGGCAGACAAATCATCTTCATCAAGAACCGCTGCACCCGCCTTTGCCGTATGGATACTCCTGCCCTTATCGGAAATTGCAAGAAGCAGGTTTTCATATGTTTGGGTATTTGCCGAAACCTTTGGCATATAGATGTCACCGATATCAAAATGCTCAACAACCGCTTTCATTCCGCCGATATGGTCGGCATGCGGATGTGTTGCAACAAGATAATCAATTTTACTGTATCCAAGCCTAGAAATAAAATCAATTATTGTATCTGATGCATCAGATGTTGAAGCATCAATCAGCATACATTTTCCGTCGGGAAGCTGAACAAACTCGCTGTCCCCCTGCCCTACGTCTAAATAATTTACAACGATTGTACCGTCCGTCTGCAGGTTTTTACCTGCTTCAAGCTCTTTGGTTTCCGTAAGATAATACCCGGTAACGCTGAGCAAAGCAACAACAATAGCAGCAATAATCGTTTTTATAAGCTTTTTATTTCTCATTTATCAAATCTTACCTTGATGGAGTTGGCATGCGCAGTTAAGCCCTCACTGTCTGCAAGCGTAACAATTTCATCCTTAGCCTGTGCAAGCGCATCCTCTGTATAATAAATAAATGAAGATTTTTTTACAAAGCTGTCAACAGAGAGCGGACTGAAAAATCTTGCTGTTCCGCTTGTAGGAAGGACATGGTTCGGGCCTGCAAAATAATCACCGAGAGGTTCAGGCGACCAGTTACCAAGAAAAACAGAACCGGCATTATCAAGCATGCCTATATATTTAAGAGGCTCCTCAACACAAAGCTCAAGATGCTCGGGAGCAAGCTCATTTGCAAATTCAATAGCCTGAGCAAGATTTTCACAAACGATTATCTCTCCATAGCTTTCAAGGGACTGCTCTATAATTTCCTGCCTTTCCAGGAACTTAATCTGCTTTTCAATTTCCTTTGCAGTAGCTTTTGCAACAGCCTCTGAGGTTGTTAAAAGAATAGAAGACGCCATTACATCATGCTCTGCCTGACTCATTAAATCAGCTGCAAGAAAGGACGGCTTTGCCGTTTTATCCGCAACAATAAGAATCTCGGACGGACCGGCAACCATATCAATATCCACAACGCCGTAAAGAAGCTTTTTGGCAGTTGCAACAAAAATATTTCCGGGACCGACAATTTTATCAACCTTTGGTATTTTTTCCGTTCCGTAAGCAAGTGCGGCAACAGCCTGTGCACCGCCGCAAAGGAAAACCTTATCAACACCGGCAACTGCAGCAGCAGCCATAATGTTCGGGTTGGGAGAGCCATCCTTTGACGGGGGAGTTACCATTATAATCTCCTTAACCCCTGCAATCTTGGCCGGAACAGCATTCATCAAAACAGAGCTTGGATAAGCTGCTGTGCCGCCGGGAACATAGATTCCGACTCTTTTAAGACCGCGAACACGCTGCCCCATAATCACGCCGTTTTCCTTTGTTGTAAGCCAGCTTTGCTGCGCTTGACGCTGATGGAAATCATAAATATTATTTTTAGCATCAACCACAGCCTGCTTGAAATCATCATCAACCAGATCAAGATACGCCGAAAGCTCGTCCTTTTCAATAACTGTTTTTTTAGGCACGGCACCGTCAAATCTTACGGTATATTCACGAACGGCATCATCACCGCCCTCTTTTACACCCTGAATAATGGATGAAACAATATCAACAATTTTCTGATCTGTTTCGCCGCTTCTTTTCTTCAGATTCTCAATAAGCGCATATTCGCTTTTTCCGTTTGCTTTTGTAATTTTCATATTTTACCCTCACGCCTTACTTGCTTTTTCCATATCAGCAAGAAATGCTTCAATTTCATCCTTGCGAAGCTTCATGGAAGCCATATTAACAATAACCCTTGCAGAAATAGGGAAAATTTCCTCTACAACCTCAAGCCCGTTTTCTTTTAAAGTTGAACCTGTTTCCACAATATCAACAATGCCGTCTGCCAAACCGAGAAGAGGCGCAAGCTCAACACTGCCTTCAATTTTAATAATATCCACATCCATACCCTTTGATTTAAAGAAATCTCTTGCAACCTTCGGATATTTTGATGCAACTGTTTTTCTTTTATAACCACTGAAAAAATCCGTATTTTTAGGACAGGCCAGCGCAAATCGGCACTTGCCGAGGTTTAAATCCATAACCTCATAAAAGGAGCTGCCATGCTCAACAATTGTATCCTTTCCCACAACACCGATATCGCAGACACCGTGTTCAACATAGGTGATGACATCCGGTGCTTTTGAAAGAACAGCCTCATACTTATCAACGGGAAGAATTAATCTTCTGCCTTTGTTTTCAAGTTCACTTGTATCAAGCCCCATTTTCTGAAAAAGACTGACCGATGATTTTTCAAGCCTGCCCTTTGTTAATGCAATTCGGATAGGACGCTCCACATTAATAACTTCATTCTTGGCATCACAGAGTGCATTAACATCAACGCCAAAACCGATAGCCGGAACATCCAGACCGAATTCAGCAATAAGATTATCATATCTTCCGCCTGAAAGTATTGTTGCACCCGAGCCTTCTGCATATCCCCTGAAAATAACGCCTGTATAATAATTTGAACGGTTAACAAGCCCCAAATCTATCATCACGGCATCAGAAATTTTCATTTCTTCAAGTTTGCCCAAAAGCGTTTTCAGATAATCAAGTGCTTTATCCGAATTTTCACTCTGATAAAGCTTTTTCGCTTCATCCAGCACCTCTGTACCGCCGAAAAGACGGGGAAGCTTATGGAGTACCTGTGTTTCCGGAGTATTTCCGATTTCATCAAGCAAATCACCGAGGGCTGCGTAATTCTTACCCTCGATAAGCTTGCATATCTCTGACTTTTCGGTTGAAGATAAATCCATTTTATCAAGCACAGCATTGAAAAAACCTGCATGGCCGATTTCAATCTTAAATGAATTAACACTTGACCTTTTCAGTGCCTCAACCGCCATAGAGATAACCTCTATATCAGCCTCAAGTGAAGCATCACCGATAAATTCAATTCCGCTCTGAGGAATTTCATCCGTAGTTCCTGCAAGCACCTTGTTCTTAACAAAAACATTCTGGTTGTAATAAAGCCTTACAGGAAAATCTGCCTCTTTGAGCCTTGTTGCAACAAGACGGGCAATCGGCATTGTATTATCCGGACGAAGCACTGTTGTTCTGCCGTGATTATCGGTTAATTTATACATATCATCGGCCTCAATGCCTGCATTCCCGTTTGTAAATACATCAAAAAATTCAATCGCCGGGGTTACAACCTTACGATATGAATTTTCCTTGTATAGCGTCGAAAGTGCAGTTTCCACATTCTTTCTGTCGTCACATTCGTCAAAAAGAAAATCACGGCTGCCCTCGGGTGTTATATTTGAATATCTTTTCATAGTTTATCTCCTTGATTACACTTTAGCGTGCTAACGTGCTACTATGCTAACACATTGAAACTGTAATGTCAACCATTAAAATAAAGAAATCTGATTACTGTCCGGCAAATCGCCCAGAGCGCCGCATTCACGAAGTGATTCAACAACACTGGAACCGATATGCGCTCTTGCCATTAAATCATCACAGGAAATAAAATCACCATTGCCGTCGTGAACAGCATCATAAATGGATTTGGCAGCATTTTCTCCAACGCCTGAAATAGCGGAAAACGGAAGCCTGATTTTACCGTCTTCAATCTTATAGACACGCCAATCCGATTTATACAAATCAACAGACAGAAATTCTATTCCCCTTGCAAGCATTTCTATAACAATCTGATTAACAACATAGGTTGATTCTTCTTTAGCAGTAATCGGATCATTGTTTTTCTTTTTAGCATTATATTCATTCATTTTTGCCTTAACCGCCGCTTTGCCCGCAACTGCCGAAACGGCATCCAAATCGCCGCCACGAACGGTAAAATAAGCAGAATAAAAATGAATGGGATAATAAATTTTATACCACGCAAGGCGAAGCGCCGCAATAACATAAGCGGCGGCATGCGCCTTCGGGAACATGTATTTGATTTTATAACAGGAATCAATATACCACTGCTCAACACCGATTGTTTTCATTGCTTCCTCATACGGCGGAAGCTCTTTCGGAGCCTTACCCTTACGGGTATATTCCATAATCTTGAAGCAATCCTTCTTTGATAGAGGAGATTCCTTTCCGGTTTCCTTTTCATATTTTTCTGCAACATGAATAAGATGCGTCATAATATCATCACGGCATCCGATAACCTCGGAAATCGTACAGGTACCATTCTGAATAAGCTCCTGCGCATTACCGAGCCAAACATCCGTGCCATGTGAAAGCCCTGAAATCTGAAGCAAATCGGCAAAGGTTTTTGGCTGAGCCTCTTCAAGCATTCCGATAACAAACGGCGTTCCCATTTCGGGAATAGCAAGCGTGCCGGTATTACAGCCGATATCCTCAGGTGCCACGCCGATCGGCTCTGTTGATGTAATCAGCTGATAAAGCTTCGGATCGGCAAGATCAACATCCATAACGGGAATTCCGGTTGAATCCTCAAGATATTTATAAAGCGTGGGATTATCGTGACCAAGTTCATCAAGCTTAAGCAATGTATCGTGAAGTGAATTTTTAAAGTCAAAATGCGTTGTATAGGTTCCCTTTGATGCATCGTTTGACGGATACTGAATCGGTGTAAAATCTTCAACAGTATATTTATCCGGAACTACAACCATTCCGCCCGGGTGCTGACCTGTTGTGCGCTTAATACCTGTGCAGCCCTTGGTTAATCGGTCTATTTCCGCTCTTGGAGTACCGACAATATTGCGCTCATCAAGATATTTCATAACATAGCCGTATGCCGTTTTATCGGCAACAGTTGCCATTGTTCCTGCCTTAAACACATAATCCTTACCGAAAAGCTCTTCGGTATATCTATGGGAGCGTGACTGATATTCCCCGCTGAAATTAAGGTCGATATCCGGCTCCTTATCACCGTCAAACCCAAGGAAGGTTTCAAACGGAATTTCGTGGCCGTCACGTTTCATGGGTGTTCCGCATTCCGGGCAATTTTTCGGCGGCAGATCAAAGCCCGAGCCATATTCACCGTGAAGGAAAAATTCACTGTGCTTACAATTCTTACAATAATAATGCGGAGCAAGAGGATTAACCTCTGATATACCGCCGAAATGGGCAGCAAGAGAAGAGCCTACTGAGCCTCTTGATCCAACAAGATATCCGTTTCGCTCACTCTCCTCAACAAGACGCTTTGCAATAACATACAGCACACCGAAGCCATGGCCGATAATAGAATCCAGCTCACGCTGAAGACGGCCTGCAACATATTCGGGAACAGGATCGCCGTAAAGTTCCTTTGCCATAGACCAGCATTTTTCTGTTAACTCCTCGTTGGCACCGTCAATATGCGGCTGGAATGTTCCGGGAGGAATAGGCGGAATATTATCCATAACCATATCCGCAATTTTATTTGGATTATCAATAACAAATTCCTTTGCCCTGTCCCCTGCCCATGCAAAATCAGCAAGCATTTCATCCGTTGTTTTAAAATAGAGAGGTGCCTGATTATCGGCATCATCAAAACCCTTTGACGCCATAATGATAGCACGGAACTTTGCATCCTTTTCATCAAGGAAATGAACATCTCCCGTAGCAACAACAGGCTTGCCAAGCTTATCTGCAAGCGCAATGATTTTCTTGTTAATATTGATTAAATCTTCCTCGGTATTTACCTTCCAATGAAGATTTTTCTTTTCTTCGCCTTTTTTATTTGTTATATATTCCTGATCGCTTGTGCGAAGCATAAAAGCATTATTTCCGTTTGGCTGAATTTCAAGATAATCATAAAAGGAAGCAATTCTTTCAAGTTCTTCCTCAGACTCCTCACACAGAATCGCCTGATAAAGCTCACCCTGTTCACAGGCAGAGCCTAAAATCAATCCGTCACGCTTGGCTGCAAGCATGGATTTCGGAATAAGCGGACGGGTTTTATAGGTTTTTACATTTGAATGAGAAATAAGCTCATAAAGATTCTTTCTTCCGTATTTTCTTTCCTCTTTCGGAATGCTTTCATCAAGAGAGGTATCCTCTTTTACAAGCAGAATAATGTGATGCCGTTTAAACTGATTATTTTTCAGCTTCATAAAATTGGGATATTTTTCATCATCTACCAAATATCCTTCCATGCCAAGAATGAGTTTTATCTTTCCCTTGGCAGCATTATATGCTTCCGGAAGAGCCTGTACAACGCCATGATCTGTAACCGCTATTGCCTTATGTCCCCATTTAATTGCTCTGTTTATAAGCGCTTTCGGAGCAGTTATGCCATCCATTTCGGAAAGTGAGGTATGAAGATGAAGCTCAACTCTTTTTTCCTCTGCGTGATCCTCTTTTTCGGCTTTAAGAACGGTTTGAATACTGTCCGGAGTAATCATATATTTTCCGGAAAAGCTATCCTCCTTATATCCGCCTCTGACAATAAGGGTCTGCGCGTCTGCTATTTTGGAAGCAACGGCTTCAACAACATCCTTCGTATCAAAAACCTTTACGGATACAGACGAGGTGTAATCCGTTATATCAAAGGTTAAAATTTTATAATAGCCTCTTTTTGTATCCTTCAGCTCATAATTCAGTATATCGCCCCAGACAGTTGCAATACCTGTATCAAAAGCAAGATCGCTGATCGGCATAGGCTTTTCCTTTATACCTTTTCCGAAAATTGTTTTTGCAGTATCTATGTAAATCGGCAAATCCCCGAGAAGAGTATGCTTTATATTTTTAATCTCTTCCTTTTTCATTTCCTCTTCTTTAGCTTTCTTCTCGGCAGCCGCCGCCTTAGCAGCCTTTTCAACATCATAGCTTTCGGTTTCTATCATTTCGGTTTTTACGGATATGCCGAACATTTCAAGAAGGGCATTTTCAATATCCTTGTCCACACCCTGTGCCAGAAGCAAATCAAGACCGCCCTTTTTAAGCGAAATTTTAAGCACGTCCGTTTCAAGCAAAACATCGGCATCATCAAAAAAGCCGTTTGCCGCGGGATTTCTTCTTTTCACATAATCAATAACGGATGAAAAATACCCGAGTTCAAACAAATCACTCAAATATCTTGGCTTAATGATAACCTTTTTAAGCTGCATTGCACCTTTTATATCTTTTTCTGCCGTTGCTATTTCTGAATACGGTACAAGCTCGGGAAGCGTAAGAGTAATATAAACCTCCCTGGCTTCTTTTTTTATGGTAAGACGGTCTATAACACCATCGCCAAGGCTTGACAATTGATAAGCATTAACATAACCGCCGAAATAATCTTTAAACAAACGCATTATAATTTATCTATCTCTTTCATTAATTCTTCAAGTAATTTATCCTCGGGAACTTTTCGAAGTATTTCTCCCTTTTTAAAAATAAGTCCGTTGCCGTCTCCTCCTGCAATGCCGATATCGGCTTCCTTTGCTTCTCCGGGACCGTTTACGATACAGCCCATAACGGCAACCTTAATTGGTTTTTTGCAATCCTTTAATCTTTCTTCAACCTGTTTTGCAAGACCGATTAAATCAATTTTTGTTCTGCCGCAGGTTGGGCAGGAAATAAGATAAGGGCAATCCTTTTTCAGCCCTACTGCTTTTAAAATATCAAATGCCGCAAATACCTCTTTCACAGGTTTATCGGAAAGACTTACACGAATCGTATCGCCTATTCCCCTTGTTAAAAGAGAGCCTATTCCAACGGATGATTTGATTATGCCCATCCTTTCCGTTCCTGCTTCTGTTACACCAAGATGAAGAGGATATCTGCATTTTTCAGAGGCAAGCTCATAAGCGGAAATCATTGTATTCACATCCGATGATTTGATTGAAATAACAATATCATCAAAATCAAACTTCTCAAGAAGTGATGCATGATACAGTGCGGATTCAACCATGGCTTCCGGTGTCGGAGAGCCGTACTTTGCAAGAATTTCTTTTTCAAGGCTGCCGCTGTTTACACCTATTCTGATAGGAAGCCCCTTTAATCTGCATATATCGGCAACCGCCTTAACTCTTGATTCATCGCCGATATTACCCGGATTAATTCTGATTTTATCTATTCCTCTTTCAGCTGCACCAAGTGCAAGCTTATAATCAAAATGAATATCTGCAACAAGAGGAACATCAACAGCCTTTTTTATAGGCTCTATAAGCGCAAGCGCCTTATCATCGGGAATTGCAAAACGAATTACCTGACAGCCTGCTGCGGCAAGCTCCTTTGCCTGTTCAACCGAGCCCTTGATATCAGAAGCAGGCATGTTAAGCATAGACTGAACAAGAACAGGCGCATCTCCGCCGATAAAAGTATTTTTCAGCTTTATTTTTTTTGTTTCTCTTCTTTTAATCATAATTTTTACCTCTATCTAATTTTGCATTCATCAAATTAAAACAGCCTTTTTATATCCGAAAATGTTACAAAGAACATAAGAAGCAGCAATAAAGCAAGACCGACTGCATTGATAATATATTCCCATTTTGCAGGAAGCTTTCTCTTCGTTATGCCCTCTGCAAGAAGCACGAAGAAACGCCAGCCATCAAGAGCAGGAATCGGGAAAAGATTGAACAGACCGACATTTATTGTTAGCAATGCCATGATTCTGAGCATGGAGCTGAAGCTTGTTTTAACAGCATCCGAAACAACGGAAACAGCGCCTACCGGACCGCTTAAATCCGATAATCCATACTTGCCTACAAGAATATCATGGATAGAAAGAAACACCATTCGTGCATACGAAACAAAATTGCCCGCTGTGCTGGATAAAACTCCTGTAAAGGTCTTTTCCTTGCCAAGCAGCCAAAAGTCCATTTTGATATACTGATGCCCCTCATACTCATCCATATCAAAGGAAATATTAAGGGTAACGTCCTTTCCGTTCCTGTTTACAATCATTTCAACCTTTCCGTCTGATGAACGGGAAAAGCCCGTATTCACATCGGTTGGTGTATAAACCCTCATACCGTCTATCGCCTTGATTTCATCGCCTGCCTGAAGCCCGTATGACGGGCTGACAGCATCATCGGCAAATTTTGCAACGGTTGTTGTGCCGACTAAATTCTGATTGCATACAAGACAAAGAACAATGACAAAGCCGAGCAGCAGATTCATAATTGCGCCTGCAACTACAACAAAAATTCTTGCGCCAACCTTTTTCTTGGAAAAGGAGCCGTCGCCGTCTGACTCCTCATCCTCACCCTCCATGGCACAAAAGCCGCCTATCGGGAACAGCCGAACGGAATACCTTGTTTCTTTCCTTTGAAAAGAAATGATTTTTGGACCCATACCGATTGCAAATTCATTTACCTTTATTTTCATAAGCTTTGCAGCAACAAAATGACCGCCCTCATGAATAATAACAATAAATTCAAAAAATAAAATTGCAATTATGATTGGATAAGCTGCATTCCATATTGATGATAAATTCACTAAATCGCCTCTTTTTAGCTTTCGCCAAATTTGTTAAATACTGTTTCTGACAAACTCTCTTGCTGCCTTATCTGTTTCAAGAACATCATCAAGAGTAAAATTCTTCTTTTCGGGTGCATTACACATTGCCTTATCATTAAGATATGCAATATCGGTAAATTTAATTTTACCATCCAGAAAAAGTTTTACACTTTCTTCATTTGCACCGTTTGCGGCAGCAGGATGAAGGCCGCCCAACTCTATTGCATTTTTGCAAACATCCATACACTTAAAGGTTTTATAATCAGGTTCAAAAAACGTAAGCTTGCCATAATCTGCAAGAGAAAGCGGAGCAACAGGACTCGGCTTACGTTCGGGATAAGTTAAAGCATACTGAATCGGGATTCTCATATCGGGAACACCAAGCTGCGCAATCATGGAATTATCCTGATAAACAATTGCCGAATGCACAACCGATTCACGGTGAACAACAATCTCAATATCTTCGCCCGGCATATCAAAAAGCCACTTGGCCTCTATAAACTCCAGACCCTTGTTCATCATTGTAGCAGAATCTATGGTGATTTTTTGCCCCATATCCCAGTTGGGATGCTTTAACGCATCAGCCGCAGTTACAGTTTCAAGCTCTTCAGCCGTTTTTCCGAAGAAAGGACCGCCCGATGCAGTTAATATGATTTTCTTTATTGCTGATTTTGACGGGCTTCCCTGCATTGCCTGAAAAATAGCGGAATGCTCACTGTCTACAGGAAGAATGGAAACGCCGTATTCCTTTGCAAGATTTGTAACAAGATGCCCTCCGGCAACAAGTGTTTCCTTGTTTGCAAGCGCAATGGTTTTCTTTGCCCTGATAGCCTCAAGCGTGGGCTGAAGTCCTATCATTCCCACAACGGAATTCAGCACTGTATCTGCACCTGAATAAGTTGCACATTCAATAATTCCGTCCAATCCTGCAACAACTTTTGTATCTGTATCCAAAATTTTAACTTTTAAATCGCTTGCCGCTTTTTCCTGCATCATACAAACCATTTCCGGCTTGAATTCACGAATCTGTGCTTCCATTAAATTAACATTGGAATGTGCAGTTAAGCATTTTACATTGCAGCCATGCATACGGCAAACATCAAGTGACTGCGTACCGATAGAACCTGTTGAACCCAGAATTGAAATATTTTTCATTTTATTCACCTCAGAAAAAAGCAATTAAAGCTACAACATAGGTAAGCGGAATTGTAAAAAGCGATGAATCAAATCTATCCATCACCCCGCCGTGCCCCGGGAAGATTTTTCCAAAATCCTTAACGCCAAAGTTTCTTTTTAAAACCGAAGCGCTTAAATCGCCCATCATACCCATAAAGGAAATCGGAAGACTGCAGAGCAGAAGAATAATGATTGCGCTTGTTTCAAGCTTCGCTTCTGCAAATACATTATAAAGCACAACTGCCACAGCATTCAGAATCAAAGAGAAAATCACACCGCATACTGCGCCCTCAACTGTCTTTTTGGGGCTGATGTTCGGGCTCATTTTATGCTTTCCGAAAGCCATTCCGCCAAGCTGCGCTCCGCTGTCTGTTCCAAGAGCACAGATAAGCCCAAAGAAAATAAGATAAATACCGAACTGCTCATTTTCAAACATATCACGAAGCCTTACAAAAACCGAAAAGCCATACGGAACAAGCACACTTGCAAAAACTGCAATGGCAACATCCTCAAACTTGGTATATGCATAGCCCTTCAGCATAGCAAGAAGAAAAACAAGAACAAGCAGAATTACAAAAGCAACATTCGGAACTGCATGTATAACATTACCCCAATACTCTGCTTCAACAAAAGGCAAAAGCACCTTTTCGCTACCGAAAAACGGAACTGCAGCGGCAAAGGCTGTGCCTGCAATCACAATAAATTTATTTTTAACATTTGCACATTTCATAATTTCATTTGCTGCAACAGCGGATAAAAATGCAATCACGGCAACGAAAAGCGGCGTGTTTATCTGCCAAACTACAATTGCAAGCACCGCAAGCAAAACAACTGCTGTAATAATTCTTTTTTTCATATTGAATTCCCCTTATCATTCATTACCCGCCGAAACGGCGATTTCTTTTTTCAAACTCATGAAGCGCCATATGAAGGTCCTCTTCATCAAAATCAGGCCACAGCACATCACTGTACCAGAATTCGCTGTAAGCTGCCTGCCACAAAAGGAAATTGGAAAGTCTTTCCTCGCCGCTCGGCCTTATTATCAGATCGCATTCCGGCATCGTATAAACATTATCACTGATATCCTGCTCGGTTATCTCGGTTTTACCGCCGGCAATAAGCTTATTTACGGCAGATACAATTTCCTGCCTGCCGCCGTAGTTGATGGCAAGATTCACTACAGTTCCCGTTCTGTCGGCAGTTGTAGCCTCCGCTTCATCCATAAGCTTCAGCAGTTCGGGATGAATGCCCTCTCTTTCACCTGCAAATCTGATACGGATATTCCCTGTTTCTGCAATTCTGTCTCTTGCTTCAATAAGAAAATCATAAAAAAGACGCATAAGCGTGTTTACTTCTTCTTTGGGCCTTTTCCAGTTTTCGGTTGAAAAGGCATAAAAGGTTACCTCTTCAATACCGAGTCTGCCGCATTCCTTACAGATTTTTTCAAACACATCTGCACCTGCTCTATGCCCTGCAGTTCTGGGCAAGCCCCTTTTTTTAGCCCATCTGCCGTTACCGTCCATAATAATACCGATATGCTTCGGAAGAACGGTGAATTCGTCCGTTTTCTTTTCTTTTTTTCTGAATAAAGCCATAATGTACTCCTTAATAAACGAGAGAACGGCGAAGGAAAATCATCAGAATTCCTTCGCCATATAACACTTAATACTTTAGATGGAAAGGATTTCCTGTTCCTTTTTCTTTTCCATCTCTTCAGACTGCTTTACATAGCTGTCTGTAATATCCTGAAGCTTTTTTTCTCCGTCTTTCTGATCATCCTCGGTAATTTCATTGTTCTTTTTAAGCTTCTTTAAATCATCCATAGCATCACGGCGAACATTTCTTATAGCAACCTTTGCTTCCTCACCGCGCTTGGAAATATCCTTAACAAGCTCTTTACGGCGATCCTCTGTAAGAGGAGGGAAGGAAAGGCGGATAACCTTACCGTCATTGCTTGGATTAATTCCGATATCAGAAGTATTGATTGCCTTTTCAATTTCTTTCAGCGTGCTTGCATCCCAAGGCTGAATCATAAGCATTCTTGGTTCGGGAACGCTGATAGCTGCCATCTGGTTAATCGGAGTTGCACAGCCATAATAATCAACCATAACCTTATCAAGAACAGCCGGATTGGCTCTGCCTGCACGAATTGTTTTATAATCTCTTTCCAATGCATCAAGGCATTTTTCCATTTTTTCTTTTGTTTTCGCAAATAAAGCTTCCATAAAATTTACCTCACTTAATTATTCTGCACAAGTGTGCCTATCGTTTCGCCGCAAACGGCTTTGCAAATATTTTCCGGATCATCAAGGTTGAATACAAGGATTGACATATCATTATCCTTACAAAGTGAAAATGCAGTTGAATCCATAACCTTTAAATCACGGTTAATAACCTCACGGAATGACACGGTATCATATTTAACAGCATCACTGAATTTATTAGGATCCTTATCATAAACGCCATCTACATTCGTAGCCTTAAACAGAACATCGGCGTTAATTTCAACACTGCGAAGTGCAGCAGCAGTATCTGTTGAGAAAAACGGAGAGCCGGTTCCGCATCCGAAAATAACAATTCTGCCCTTTTCAAAATGACGTATAGCCTTATTTCTGATATACGGCTCTGCAATCTGGCGCATTTCAATAGCGGTCTGCACTCTTACATCAGCGCCAAGCTGTTCAAGAGCATCCGAAAGCGCAAGAGCATTCATAGAGGTTGCAAGCATACCGATATGGTCTGCTCTTGTTCTATCCATACCCTCACTTGTTCTGCCTCTCCAAAAGTTGCCTCCGCCGACTACAATACCGACCTCAACGCCCATATCGGCAACCTTTTTAACCGACCTGCATATTTTTACAACAGTGTCATTATCAATACCTGTTCCTTTTTCGCCTGCAAGAACCTCGCCTGAAAGCTTCAGCAAAATTCTTTTATAAGCAATACCCATTTTTATACCTCCGTGCAAATGGAAAGTTCCTTTTGTATTATCTATATATTAATATATTTTATAAATAAAGTAAATAGTAATATAAGAAAAAGGCAGTAAATTTACCGCCTTTTAACATTTCTTTAATAACTGTCGAGCCTTTTCAACACTTCCTCTGCAATGAATTTATGCCCTAAACTTGTTGGATGAATGCCGTCAACAGCTAATTCAGCAGGGGAAATCTTTTTTTGCACTTCATTAAACATTTGCTGCAAATCAATAATCTCTGCGCTGTTTGCGGCAGCCATATCTGCAAGCTTTCGGCGGTATTCATCAAGCACCTTATGAAACGGTTCTTTTTCTTTTACCGAATCAATCATAAACGGCAAAAGAACAAGCAGCTTTGTGTTTTTTAGCTCTGCATTCAGCCTTCTGTATAGTTCTTTCATATGCGGCTCCATAGGCCGTAAAAGAGGGGGATACTGTTCGGGCACATAATTTTCCCACGCATCATTTACCCCAATGAGCATAACAATAATATCGGGCTTAAGATTTATGCAATCCTTTGTAAGCCTGTCGTAAATATGATACGTTCTGTTGGATGCTATGCCTTTATAAAAGAATTTCAGATTTTTATATGTCTTTTTCAGCTCTTTGGAAACCTGTAAAGCATAAACCCTTGACCCATGAATTTTATATGCAAACCGCCGGTTAAATTTTATATCGGTAATACTGTCTCCCAGAAATAAAATTCTGCAGCCGTCCTTAATTTCAATCATATCATCTGCTCCTCAAATACTCAATATAACTTATTGACCCAATCACCGTTTTCTTTAACCGATATAAATTCGCTTAAATGATCATCATCAAAAACCCTGAACATCATATCAAAGCCTTCTGCCAATTTATAATTCTTCAAAGCCTCTTTCTTTATCCAGAAAACCTCTCCCTCATTTGATGAACGAAGATTTCCGCTGAATTCATTTGTTTTATAAAGCAAAACGATGTATCTTGATTTTTTGGACCATTTCCAATGCTTTATCCCGCACAGCCTTGGATTTTTAATATCAAGCCCGGTTTCTTCCTTAATCTCTCTGATAACGGAATCATTAAAGCTCTCGTCATGCTCTATATGACCGCCGGGAAAGGTAACGCCGCCCCAGCTTCTTCCGATTTTATCCTGAACAAGAATATTGCCGTTATTGTCATAAATCATACACATATTTGTGAGCACTGTTTTTTCTTTCGCTTCCAATTCCATCACCAAATTAATGTTAACATAAAATTCCCTTATTTGCAAACAAAAAAGCAGGTCATCAACCTGCCTTTTTGTTATTTAATTTACTGCTTATCACAATGTGACATACATTTCAAAACCATAAACTGTATTCATACTGAAAACAGTTAATCTTTTATTTCGTTTTATCTCTCTTTTCAATTTTTTGCAAAAAGAATAAACACTTTTTGCAGTAATATATATTTTTGCTTTTTTTAATTTTAAAGAAATTACAAGTGCAGTAAAAGAATTCAGTACAATACAATATGGCAGCCTGATTTTTATTTTAAATCTGCCGTTGGTGATTAAAATTTTCATATATCCTCGCGTTCTGCATAAACCTTAATCACATCGCCGTTTTGAGAAACAACATTTACAATTTCGCCCATAACACCGCTGTCAACAAGTTTAAAAATCATATCAAAATCTATTTTACTTAAATCAATACCGCCCACTGCAGCATTATTGATTTTTACATTTTCAAAAAGGCCCTTAATCGGTTCAAGCAAAGTAACGGGCAGTTTTACATTGATATTATCGCCACTCTGAGACAGAACATTTACCTTAATAAACATATTGCCGCTACCTGAATCTTTTCTTGAAAGATTTTCGTTAGCCTCTGTATTTTGTTCAGACTTTTCAGTATCGGGATTATTTGCTTTTTCATGAACCGCATTAAAGTCATCTGTACATAAAAGCTCATCAACTGTTTTACCGTACAATTTTGCAATTTCAGGCAAAAGCATAATATCAGGGCAGGACAAATCATTTTCCCACTTTGATACAGCCTGAGGTGAAACGCCAAGACGAACAGCTATTTCCTCCTGTGTAAAGCCGGACTTTTTTCTCATATAATTTAATTTTTCTCCAAGTGTCATTTTGTGATTTCCTTTCATCCATAAAATAATTGATGCACCAATTTCAATAACAATCTAACACACAAAATCGGTTGATGAAAGCAACTTAAGGTTGAAATTTGTTCTTACAACTATTGGTTGTTTTATCAACCATTAGTTTAGCGCACTTTTTCAGCTAATCTTCAACATATTCCAAAAATATTTTCTTTTCAAAAGCACCATTTTTGATTTCTTTTTGTTCCTTTAATTTTAATATTTCATCAAAACTGCTGCCCTTTGCTTTTGCAAGATATTCAACCACTTCAAGAATATCTGCAAGTTCCATAAGTTCCTCACTATCAATGAATTCATTTGTTTCTTCGATAAGCTTTGTTTTCAGTTCCCACAAATATTTCTCATCATCAAGGATGGATGTATGCGGTATTTCACCGTTTTTTCTTATGATATCAGGTATATTATCCCTTACTAATTTATTGTAAACTCTCATATTTTACCCTTCCTTGACAAACATTATTTAAGCCTTTGAATATAGCCTGTTTTTTCAAATCTGTTATAGCCGTTTTTCTGATAAAACTTATGTGTACTTCGCTTTTTCGAGCCTGTTAACAGCATCATTTTATAACAATGATTATCAACGGCTATCTGTTTTGCAAAAGAAAGGCAGGCAGATGCCAGACCGAGCTTTCTGCATGCTTTATCCGTAACAACATTTTCAATTAAAGCATACGGCTGCTGGTTATGCGTTAAGTTAGGTATAATAACGCAAACACAAGAGGACACAATTTTTCCCCTTTCCTCTGCTACAATGATATGATGATTTTCATCTGCCAGTATTTTATTGAATACCGCAATATTTTTATCATTATTTTCAATCGGTTTGTTGTTGTGTAAATGCGTATACAATTCACTTAAACCATCAAAATCATTCTCATTAATTTCTCTTATCATAATTCCTCAAGCTCTTTCTGAATATATTTGGGAAGCTTTGAAATAACATGGCTATAGCTATGGTCTATCATTTCTTTTACTGCATCATCAGCCAAAATGTTATCCAGCGGAAGCGTATTAAAATACGGCTGCTGAACAGGCGGACAATGCCAACCCCTTACAACAATATCGGGATAAAGCTTTCTGTAGAATTCACCGGTTAATCGGTCACAATTAAAGGTTGCCGTATTCCTTCCTTTCAGCTTGAAAAACTGAGCAAATATTTTACCCTTTACTTTAATTACGGTAACCTCATCACCAAAGGGATAATCCTCATACGCACCACTTTTGCTTAAACAGTATGCAATAAAATCCTGCGGTTCCATATAGCTTTCCTCAATTCATCCATGATAAATAACATTATCATTCAGTTTATAATTTTCATGAAACAAGCCTGTTGTATCTACATAGTAATTGTTCATATTGTTTGGCTCATAATATACCTTAACGGTTTGTCCGATACAGTCTGCACTTACATTTTCCCACACATTATCACTTTTGAACCTATGTATCTTTACACCGTCATCATAGTCAGCCTCAATGATAAACGGATATCTGCGGTTAACAGATATTCCGGTATTTTCATAAAATCTTATCACTTCAGCATTTATCACAAGACCATTTTGAAGCAGATGCCTGCGTTTTGCATTTTTATTTTTTTGCTTGATAATCAGTACAATTGATGCTATCAGAAAGGCTACACCTAACAAGCCAAAAACCAAGCACAAAACAACAGGCATTTCGTTCTTGATTTCCTTCGGATTATCAGGATTATAATAAACATCTACACTGTCGCCGATATCCCATGAGGAATTGTAAGAATTCATTTTATCGGTATATTCTTTACCATCAGCAACATATTTAACCACCGTTTTTGTATGCTTATCATTATCGGAACCACGATAAACTTCAAAATCAATGATTTCCGCTTTAACGGAAATGCAGGTGTTTCTTATATTGATATTTATTGCTGTAAATACGGCGGACAGAGATGTATATATAATTCCGATAATCAGAAATACAAGGATACACAGCTTCATCGGTTTTATTTTTTTCATAATCATCACCAAATTTATAGTAACACACTGCCTGTTTTATTGCAACAAAAAGAGCAGGCAAAAGCCTGCTTGCTCTTTGCACTATTTAACTAAATCATTCCATTTCCTTTGAAAAAACATAAATTCCCTTACGAATTTTGGAAAAACAACATTTCCCTTTTCATCCCAATAAACATCCCAAATATAATCATAATATAAATTGCCATTATCATCATAGATTAAAAAGATATCGCTATAATGTATGCTTTCGGAATCATAATCGAAAATGCATAAATCACCATCCTGATTTATACAGTATAAATAATCTTCCATTTTGTATTCTTTTCCACTTTCTATTGAAACAAGCGTATCAAACCGATCATCAACCCATTTATAGCTGTTTCCATTTTCATCATAGTACAAAAAGTTCATATCTTTATATAGATATTTATTTCCCTTTTTATCATATATTACTTTATTATTCAGATCATCAACAGTTGTTTGAGGATTAAGCGTATGTTCAAATTCACCTGTATTAGATAAATTATAACAAATTGCACCACTATAAGATAAAGCAATCAGAATTATAGAAAACACTAAAAAAATATTTTTAGATTTGTATCGTTTAACTGTTTTATTTTTACGATTAACAACAGCATAAATGATAGGGATAATAACACCAAAAAGAAAAGTTAATAAAGACCAAAGAAATCTGTATTTTACCTCTCTTTCCTTTGCACTTGAATGAATAGTAAGACAAAGAAAAATTCTGTATAAAGCAAAAGAAACAAACCATAAGCCAAGATAAAACATCTGAAAACTGCTGGCAGTTACCAAGTCATAAAAATTAAAAGTCCAAAAATAATCTGAAAACAAAGAAAACATAATCATTTTCACCCCCACCTTTCAATCTCATATTCTCACATAATCTAAAAAATGTAAATAATTTTCAGATTATTTTATAATTCGTTTTAGTTTAATTTAGAAACAATTAAGAAAAAGAGCAGGCAATGCCTGCTCTTTAAATTTTACAAAAGTATATTTTTCAAATCAGCAACTGTTTTTGCAATATATGATGCACCGGCGTTATTCAGTTCTTCATAGTCGCCGTATCCATATTCAACACCTACCGAATCCATACCAACCGCCTTCGCACCGATTATATCGTGCATTCTGTCTCCAACCATAACAGCCTTTGATTTATCCGCAATGCTGCATTGCCGTAAAGCATATTCAATAACGTCTGCCTTTTTCGAGCGCGTTCCATCCATATTTGAACCTGCTGTAAATTCAAAATATTTTGCAAGATCAAAGTGTTCCATAATCCTATCGGTAAATTGCTGAGGCTTGGAGGTTGCAAGAATGAGCCTTTTACCGTTATCAACAAGCTCCTGCAGAAGCTGCGGTATGCCATCATAAACCTTATTTTCCAAAAGCCCTTTGGTACTGAAATATTCACGATAAAAGGATACTGCTTCCATTGCCTTATCCTCTTCAAACCCATAAAAGTCCCTGAATGATTCGTGCAGAGGAGGCCCTAAAAATTTTCCGAGTGTTTCTGTATTCTCAACTGCGATATCATACTTTTTCAAAGCATAAATGATTGAGTTGATAATACCCGGCGAAGAATCTGTTAAGGTACCGTCAAGGTCAAATAAGATTACATCGTAACTTTTCATAGCATACTCCTTTACATTAAAATTTTTCATATATATACTTATAGTTCATAAAAGCCTCGGTCAACCGACCGCTTTTATTATAAACCAATAATCTGAATTGCGAAAAAAACATCTTAAATCCGGCAATCCATTTATAGAGAAACACATCAATTTTTCCATTCAACGCTTTCATTAACAACATTATTTCCGTTGTTGTCTGCACAAATAATCTCTATATCCTTTGGAGAAAGCTTGATTAACGACGCAACATAACTGCCGTTTTCACTTGCATCTATTCCGCCGTCAACAAGTGTAGGAATCATTCCCGAATCATCAAACTCGCATATATGTTCATGACCACTGATTAATATAGATGCATTCAGAGAATTTATTTTCTTCAAAGCAGAATCAGCCAGATCTTCTTCAATACAAATTTCCCTTGAATGTGAAAAAACAATGGTTTTATCATTATCATCATTTTGCAAATTATTCAGCCAATTAACCATTTCGGTGCGATACTGTTTATAATCCACCATACCGCCATACTCAGGATGTGAATCCTCTTTATCCTCACAGCTATCTAAAACAATAATATCATAATCGCCAATAGAAGTTGTAAAATAAAAGCTGTCCAATCCCAAATAGGTTGAAAGATTAACGGCCTCTCTTCCGCGGGTTTTGTGATTTCCACGGGTGTATATAACAGGAATCGTACCGCCTGTAAGATTATAGCCAAACTTAAGAATGTAATCCACAATATCCTGTTCACTCATTAATCCCGGAGCACAATCACCAAGAAGCACTACAGCCTGATAGTTTTCTCCTATCTCTTTTACAGCAGTTTCAGCCTTTTTATTAAATGTGTGCCAATCGGAAACAGACAAAACATTTATGTTTTCACCGAACGAATCATTTAAAGTATAGGAATCACTTTCTATGGTTTTTCCAAGTCTTGTATAACCGTAAAAATGCTGATTCCGCCCCAGTACAACAATACCTGTTTTCATTTCTTTAACAAAATATGGATTTTCCCAAGTAAAGATTCTTTAATTGTTTTACAAATATCGCACATAAACCCTCCTGATTAATCATCAAACGACAGAGACATGTTATCAGCAAGCCATTTTGCAACACCATCATTATCATTACTGTCAATAATCCCTGTGGCAATTGCTTTCAGTTCATCAACTGCATTGGAAACAGCATAACATTCATCAGCAATTTTAAACATATCCATATCATTCAGACCATCGCCGAACGCAACTATTCTGTCACAGGAGAGCAATTTCTTCAAAGTCAGAATACCATTCGCTTTTGTAGCTTTAAGAGGCATAATTTCAAGCCATTGCGTATCGTTATAAATATCCTTTTGATAAAGGCAGTTAAACCGTTTTTTATATTTATCATAAAAAGGCAGCAGATGTTTTTCATCATAAATACAAGAAATATAAAAAATATCTCCCTTTAATAAATCAGCTTCATTTTCAACAGGATTATCACGACCGTCACCTTTACGTGATTCAATAAAAAGCCTTTGCCCTGCGTTGCATTTATTTTCTATATAAGAAAATTTCTCTTTACCATCTATAATACTATAAATTATTGGATATATACAGCCATCAAGCAACTCTTTCACTATCTGTTTAATATCATTCTGAAAGAAATTTGACACCAATCTTTCGCCTGTTGAATTATCTATAACGAATGTTCCGTTATAAACAACAAGAGGTATTTTGGCTGATATTCCATTGGCTGCCAAGCGTGCCGTAGAATAACTTCGTGCCGTTGCATAAGAAAACAGAACGCCTTTTTCAGCAAGAGCGTTGATTACATTGTTTGTGTATTCTGATGTTGTCTGACTGCTGTTTAAAAGCGTGCCGTCCAAATCCGATACATAAAGCGTTTTCATAATACTTTCTCCGAAATTTACATATTGGCAGATACAAAAAACGGCTGTCTTTCGACAGCCGTTCATTATTAACCGTTAATCTGCTTTGCAATTTCTTCAGCAAAGTTTTCCTGGCGCTTTTCGATGCCTTCGCCTCTTGTCATACGAATAAAGCCATTAGCCTTAATCTCTGTGCCAAGCTTCTTGGCAACATCATCAATATAGCCCTTAACTGCACCCTGGAAAAGATCCGAACGAACAAATTCCTGTTCAACAAGGCAGTTTTCTTTGTAATACTTGCCCATTTTACCTGCGGCAATCTTTGCAAGAACTGCTTCAGGCTTGGAAGCCATTTTTGGATCTTCCTTCATCTGAGCAGCAAGGATGCCCTGTTCGTGCTCGATAACCTCGGCAGGAACGGAAGCTTCATCAAGATAAGCAGGATTCATAGCAGCAATCTGCATTGCAACATTCTTGCCCATTTCATCAAATGCAGGATCAGCAGCCTTTGCTTCATCAGCAACATCAAAGCCGATCATAACGCCAACTGAGCCGCCGCCGTGAACATAAGTTGAAACTACACCGTCCATAACCTCGAAACGGCGGATTTTCATATTCTCGCCGATAGCAAGAATTAAATCATTAAGGGTTTCTGTTACAGTTCTGCCTGTACCCATATATTCAGCTTCTGCAAGCTCTTCAACAGTTTTAACGCCTGTAGCGATAACTGTTTTAGCACAATCTGTTACAAAATTTACGAATTTTTCGTTTTTAGCAACAAAGTCTGTTTCCGAGTTAACCTCGATTACAACACCCTTCTTAGCATCTGCATCTGCATAAGAGAGAACAACACCCTCTGCAGCGATTCTTGCAGCCTTCTTCTGAGCTGCAGCAAGACCTCTTTCACGAAGGAAGTCGATAGCCTTGTCCATATCGCCGTTTGCTTCTGTAAGAGCTTTTTTACATTCCATCATACCAACGCCTGTTTTTTCGCGAAGTGACTTAACGTCCTGAGCTGTGAATGCCATATTTATTCCTCCAATATATAAAATTTAGATTAATTTAAAATTATTCAGCAGTTTCTTCTGCGGTTGTTTCTTCAGCAGCCTCTTCTGCTGCTTCTGCAACATCCTGACCGTCACGGCCTTCGATAACTGCATTTGCAATAGCACCTGCAATAAGCTTTACTGCACGGATTGCATCATCGTTACCAGGGATAACATAATCAATTTCATCAGGATCGCAGTTTGTATCAACGATAGCAACAATCGGAAGACCAAGTTTGATTGCTTCTGATACGGCAATTCTTTCCTTGCGTGGATCAACGATGAACATAGCTTCCGGAACCTTCTTCATTTCCGTAATACCGCCAAGGTATTTTTCAAGCTTTTCAATTTCAAGCTCAAGGCGTGCAACTTCCTTTTTAGGAAGAAGATCAAAAGTGCCGTCCTCCTGCATTTTCTTAAGCTGTGCAAGACGGGCAACACGGCCGCGGATTGTTTTGAAGTTTGTGAGCATACCGCCAAGCCAACGAGCATTTACATAAGGCATATCGCAGCGTTCTGCCTCTTCCTTAACGGATTCCTGAGCCTGCTTCTTTGTACCAACGAAGATGATTGAGCCACCCTCTGCTGCAAGATCACGAACGAACATATAAGCCTCATCAAGCTTCTTTACTGTTTTCTGAAGGTCGATGATATAGATGCCGTTACGCTCTGTGAAGATGTAATCTGCCATTTTAGGGTTCCATCTTCTTGTCTGGTGTCCGAAATGAACACCTGCTTCTAAAAGCTGTTTCATAGAAACTACATTTGCCATTTTTATTTCCTCCTTTAAGGTTATTCCTCCATTCCGTTTCATGGCATAACCCCATATTCATTCACCTTGGGATTGAAAACGAAATGTGCGTATTCGCGTTCATTTTCACGAATGCTGAATCATTTTAACACAAGAGAACGCATAAATCAAGAAAAAATTGCCTTTTTCGTAAAAAATTATATATAAAGGCTTTTTACCTGCTCGCGTGCAAATATTTCAAGTGTATTATCAAGGGGCAAAAGCTTAGCCTCTCCGTATTTATTAATCAGAGCCTTTTCAATCATCATATCTGCAAATCCGGGATTTTTCGGCAGCATCGGGCCATGGCAGTAAGTGCCGAAGGTGTTTTTATACCGAACCCCCTCTGTTTTATCCTTTCCGTTATTTCCAAAGCCCTTGATAACCTTTCCAAGGGGCTTTAATCCCCGGCAGAGATAGGTTCTGCCGGAATGATTTTCAAAACCTATAATTTTCATTTTATCAGCAGTTTTATAAGCGTAATTCCCAATTAGACGTTTATCTCCGCCAACAGTATAAAAATCAAGAATTCCCGTAAATTTCATTCTTTCGCCTGTATGCGTTTCATAATAATTCCCAAGAAGCTGAAAGCCGCCGCAGATTGCAAGAAGCACGGTTCCCTTTTCTATTTCATTTCCCAAAGCCTCATCTGCACCGCTGCCCAGATCCTTAAGAATCAGAGATTGTTCAAAATCCTGTCCGCCGCCGATAAAAATGATATCATAATCATTGTCACGAAGCTTTTTTGCAGAATCAAGACGATAAATATTGCAATCTATTCCGCGCCATTTTGTTCTTTTTTCAAGGCAGAGAATATTGCCGCCGTCCCCATAAAGATTAAGCAAATCGGGATAAAGATGTGCTATTTTCAGCTTCATTTCCAGAATTCATCCTTTTTATATTTTTGTGCAAGATAAGGGCGCAGCGCCATCATTGCCGTATAGGTTGGAATAATAACCGTGTTATCCTCATCCGTTACAGCATAAAATTCCTTATAGCTTGTGATTATTTTCGGATCATATCCCTCGTATTTAAGACGCAGTGCCATATCTCCCGAACGAACACCGAAGGCATAAATGTTTTTAACATTTTCCCCGATTTCAATATCTGCATCCCATATCCATGAAACATCACAGCCGTCTGCAGCATTATCATTTAATACAAAAACCAGATTGTTGATTGTCAAAGGCTTAATATAATTCATCGTTTGGGTAAAACCGGCAGGATTCTTAACAAGCAGCATTTTTGTTGAACCGAAATTTTCCATTCGCCCAAAAGCACCGTTAAAACTTTTCAGTGAATTCTCAAGCGTTTTTATATCAATTCCCAGCACGGAAAGAACGGCAGCAGATCCGATGGAGTTATAAATATTATAAACACCGCCTAAATTGATTTTGAATATGGAATTATGTCCGTTCAAATTTACAAAAACGGAAGAAAAATCGGCACCCGTTTCAAGAATTGCATCCACGGAAAAATCCGGATTTTCTCTTTTATATCCGCAGCTTTCACAGCAAAATCCGCCAAGCTGACTGTAGGTTCTATAACTGTATTTATAGGGAGATTTACAAAAAATACAGTAATCCGTATCACTTCTTCCACCCATGTGCAAAGGAATATTCATTCCATAAGTAAAGCAGCGATTCGGCAGCACGGAAAGGCTGTAGGTTAAAGGATCATCCGCATTAAGAATCAGGATGCAATCCGGCATATTTTCAGCACCCGTTTTTATTGCCGAAAGGGTGGATGAAACCTCTCCGTACCTGTCAAGCTGATCACGAAAAACATTGGTAACAAGCAAAATTTCAGCATCAATATAAAGGCTTACCTTTTTCAGTGCATTCTCATCGCATTCAATAAGAGCATAATCCTTTCTGCATCTGCCGAAGATGCTTGAATTCATAATAAATGAAGTTGTAATTCCCGTAATAAGATTTGCTCCCGAGCGATTCATAAAATAGCTTTTTCCGCTTTCCTTCAGGCCCTCCTCTATCATTCTGGCAGAGGTTGTTTTCCCGTTTGTTCCCGTTATCATAATAACCTTCACACCACGGGAAAGCCTGATAAGAATATTGCTTTTTAAAAAAAGTGCTATCCTTCCCGGAAGTGTTGTTGCACCTTTGTGCAGCAGTTTTAAAACTTTTTCAGCCAATCTGGCAATCATCAAAACAAATATCATACTAAATTATATTGATTATAAAAAAATTTATGATAAAATAAGAACGGTGATTAAAATGTTGAAAAGAATAATTGAAACAGTAAAAAAAGCAGGCGAAATCTATAAAAGCGCCTCAGGAAATCTGGGAATTGAAAGCAAGGGATCTGCCGTTAATCTTGTTACCGAATATGACAAAAAAATTCAGGATTTTCTGTTTGAAGAGCTTTCCGAAATCATACCCGGCTGCTCCTTTTTAGGCGAAGAGGGTGAAGAAAACAAGGAGCTTTCGGACGGATATTGCTTTATAATTGACCCGATTGACGGAACAACTAATTTTATAAAAGGCTTTCAGCACAGTGCAATTTCCGTTGGACTTGCCAAGGACAGAAAGCTTATTTCAGGCGTTGTATATGACCCGGATCTGGATAATCTGTATTATGCTGAAAAGGGCAACGGCGCTTACCTTAACGGAAAACAAATCCACGTTTCGGATTGTAATTTACAAAACAGCCTTGTACTTTTCGGAACCTGCCCATATGAGCATGAGCTTGCAGAAAAAACCTTTGCACTTACAAAAGAAGTGTTTTATAAAGCCATTGAGGTAAGACGAGGCGGCAGTGCTGCGCTGGACATCTGCTATGTTGCGGCAGGAAAGGCAGATTTATATTATGAGCTGATTGTAAGGCCATGGGATTTTTCAGGTGCAACCATTATTTTAGAAGAGGCAGGCGGCATCTGCTGTACTCTTGAAAAAAAGGACATAGACTGCGGAAGCATAAGCTCATATCTCTGCGGAAATAAAAACAACATAAAAGAATTTTTCAAAATAGCTGATGAAATATTATAGTTTTAATCAATATTTAAAGGATACATTCGGCTGCAAGGTTTACAAAATCAGCATAAATGCAGGCTTTACCTGCCCGAACAGAGACGGCAAAATTGACACAAGGGGCTGCATTTTCTGCTCCAAAGGCGGAAGCGGAGATTTTGCAGAGGATGCCGAATTATCAATAACCGAGCAGATTGAAAGCGGAAAGAAACGGGTTGAAAAGAAAATAAAAAGCGGAAAATATATTGCCTATTTTCAGGCTTTTACAAATACTTACGCTCCGATTGAAACACTGAAATCCAAATTTTATGAAGCAATGGAACATCCCGATATTGTTGCCCTTTCGATAGCTACCCGCCCCGATTGCCTGCCCGATGAGGTTACTGCCCTTTTAAAAGAATTAAACTGCATAAAACCAGTTTTCGTTGAGCTTGGATTGCAGACCATTCACGAAAAAACGGCTGACTATATAAGACGCGGCTACACGCTTGATGTTTATGACACCGCTTTGCAAAAGCTTAAAGAGGCAGGAATCAATGTGGTTACACATATTATCCTTGGACTTCCGAACGAAACAAAAGAGGATATGCTGAACTCTGTTGATTATGTCTGCAAGGCAGGGACGGACGGAATTAAGCTGCAATTGCTGCATATTCTGAAAAAAACAGACCTTGCTGATGAATATTTCAATGGAAAGGTGAATACCCTTACACTTGATGAATATATTGACATCATAAAGGATTGTGTTAAAATAATACCGAACAATGTTGTGATTCACCGCTTAACGGGAGACGGAGCAAAAAAAGATTTGATTGCGCCGCTTTGGAGCGCAGACAAGAAAACTGTTTTGAATAAAATCAACAAAGCACTCAGCGAATAAAAGCCGAGTGCTTGTTTTCTGCATACAAAAACAGATGCGTGATAAGTTTAATCTTACCACGCATTTTTTAGTATCTGTTATTCATAAAAGCCGATTTCGGAAATCACGGGATTACCTCTGCTCTGACGCACAATAAGCCTTGCTCCGACACATTTTTTGCCCTTTAATGCAATGATTCTGCCGGAACCGATAATGGTTTCCGAAGCCTCCCTTTTCCATTTTCCGTTTTCTTTTTTAATATAAATGTCGAATTTCTCTACTCTTTGAGATTTTCTTATATCCTCTTTTATAATTACATATTTCAGCCTTCTGGGAGAGTCAAAGGCAAAATCAATATATCCGTCACGTTCCGTAAATTCGCCCGGCTTATCAATAAGAATAGGATTTGATGTTAAATGATGAATCCTTTTTCCAAGAGATTTAAGCGCACGAACATCTTTGTGATGAATAACGCCCCTGTCGGTCGGCGGAACATTAAGAAGAAAAGTACAGTTCTTTCCGACTGAAGAAAGATACAGTTTAAACAATTTTCTGCCGTTTTTAACGGTAATGTTTTCATTTTTACTGTAAAACCAGCCACGACGGATAGAAACGTCTACCTCGGCAGGATACCAGCAAAGCTCACCGGCATCCGCAAGCACTCTGCGGCTTCCCAAATCCTCATCGGTTGATGTTAAGGTTTTTAGCTTTACAGCATCTTTTTCTGAATGCTGGCTGTTTTTGCTTACGGTTTCAGACATACAAAGTGCTTTAGGAACAACAGAGAATTCCGATTTTCTTGTTTTTCCGCCTTCATTTCCAACCCAGCGGATATCAGGCCCGCAGATTGCAATATTCGCAGAGGGCTGAAGAGTACGGATAAGCGCATAATATCTTCGCCAATCATATTCAAATGCCCTTGCATTTGCACCCTTTGCACCATCAAACCAAACCTCGTTTATTTCGCCGTAATTCGTTAAAAGCTCGGTTAACTGATTACAGAAATAATCATTATACGCTTCGGTTCCATAGGTTTCTTCATGCATGTCCCAAGGAGAAAGATAAACTCCAAAGTAAAGGTTTTCAGCTTTACAAGCGTCTGCTACCATTTTAACAATATCACCGTCAAACCCGGAGTTTTTAACTGAAAATTCAGTATATTTCGACGGCCAAAGACAGAAGCCATCGTGGTGCTTGCAGGTTAATATAATTCCCGAAGCACCCGAAGCCTTTATGCTTTTTGCCCATTGCTGCGGTTTTATGCTTTTAATCGTAAAATCCGCCGGCGTTTCCTTTCCCGTTCCCCATTCCCTTGCCGTTGCGGTATTCATACCAAAATGAATAAAGCAATAATACGGGTTTTCGGAAAGCCTTATCTGATTTTCACTTGGAAAAACAGATATATATCTTTTTACTTCTTCATCAAACAACGGATATCCGTTGTTATTTGTTGTCCAATTCTTTATAAATTGATTTTCCATTAGTTTCTACCTTTATTTCTGTGTGTAATAAAATTATCCCTGTCACTCAGATTCCAGACGCATTTATATTTTTCATAGCGGATACGCTCAGATGCCGAAAGCTTAAAGGTTTGCTTTCTGTTTTCGGCAACCTCATCAAAAACAGGGGTAATCAGCTTAGCATCATTTCCGGTATATTCTGTTGCAGAAATAACAACAACGTCGTTTTCAAAAGGCAGCGTTACACATTTTTTACCTTTAACATCAAGTTCAACAATATAGAAATACATTCCCTTGGCAATTGCATCATTGCCGTTTACATGGCAATGGGTTGCTTCAAACCCAAGCTTAGCATTTTTAACATAGGCAGTATCCCCAAGATCAACAAGATCCCATGCAGCAAACGCTTCAAACATACTGAAAACCTTTTTTGAAACCTTTTTACCGTCCACATCAAAGCTTACATTCTTATCCTCATGAACAGAGGAACAAAGAAGACAGAGCTTATCCGTAGTTTCGGAAATTTCAATTTTCTGTCCGTTCAGAACAAATGCGTTTTCGCTTGTTTTGGAAATTACGAAATCAATTCCGTTTGCCGACACGGCATCAGGGGTAATTTCACGCGGAATATTATATTCAAAATCAGATTTTTCATTTCTCTGATAGGTTATAATATTTTTATCAAACTTAACCTTAGCAGGAACGGATTTTGCCTTTTTGCCCTTTACATCACTTTCCTTTAACGTTAATGCAAAGGTTTTGATTTCATATGGCCTAAAGCTTGTTACAAGCTGTCCGTTTTCAACAGCAGCATCGCATTTGAATTCCTCGCTTGCAAACATTTCCCTTGCAGATGCTATGCCTGTTCCCAGCTCAATCAGAACATTTTCCGTGCTTTCATTTGCACCCTCATTCAGGCGGATGATGATTTCATCACTGTCCTCTGCTTTTTTGATTGCACGAACGATAATATTATCAGCCGAGATTCTGCCGAAGCTGTAATCAGAGCCAAGCTTTCCGCTGTGTTTTTCAGCAGAAACGGCAATCATCGGCTGAACAAACTTTCTTGCTTCAAGCTGTGTTGCCCTGCCAACCTTTCCGCTATGGCTGAAGATGGCAAAGGAATATCGGTTCAAGCCGATATCCAGCATAGACTGCATGGAGTCAATTCTGTAATTTTTAAGCGGTGTATGAAGCACGGTTAATCTGAGCGAATGATTATCAAATTTATCCCAGCCGTACTTGCATTCACTGATTACGGAAACGCCGAAGCGACCGCTTTCATCCGTTAAATCAGCCCATTTCTGAGCAGGAACCTCAAAAAGCTTTTCGCTCATGTTTTCACGTTCAATTGCTCCAAGTCCCAAATCAAAGGTTGCCTTTTCATTTGAACAATTAAAAGAAAACTTATTTTTAGCAAGCGTACAAAGGCTCTGCCATTCAATTTCAGAATAGACTTCTACACATTCGCCGCCGTCTGAAAGAGCGATAATATTCGTAAACTTAGAACGCTTTCTATCCTCCTGAACCACTTTAAAGGCAACTCTTGCAGGGCCGTTTTCCTCAATGCTGACGGAAACAAGGTTCGGAATTCTGTCTGCATTCTTGTTTGCTTCCTCATAATTCATTTCCCAAGCAGGCCAATCCTTTGAACCGGTATAATTATACAGACCGAGAACAACAGGCTCTTTAAGAAGCTCTTTATCATCAAGAGTCTTATCAATAATGGATTCAATATTGCCCTGCTTATTCAGCCTTACAATATATTTTTGATTTTCAGCAGTATTATCATTTATTGAAATTTCAGATTTAACCTTACAGGGTTCATCACTGGGACGAACATCATAAACACGAAAGCCAAGACTTTTAACAGATGCAATGAATACAATTTCCATAACGCCGTTTTTATTGGAATTCACTTGGCTTTTAACCTCTTTGCCCTTATCATCAAAAATTCTTACATAAGGCTTATTTATGTTTTCAAGTCTGATTTTAACGGCAGAGGTAATATCTGCTTCAATCGGATTAGACACAACAACAGGAGTACCTGTACAGAAATCGGTTTTCATAAGCGTTGAAACAGCAGCAGTTGAAGCTTCAAGCTCGCTTTTGAACTGGTTTGCAGACATTGCATAATCATTCCAGCTTCTGCGATAAGCACGCTGAACCGATGTGCCCGGCATATCATCGTGGAACTGATGTGCAATAAAGCGCTTCCATGAGCGGTTGATAACCCGGCTGTTATAATCATAGGCACCGAGATAGGAGGCAATAACGCTGTTTCTTTCGGCAATATCGGCAAGTTCTTCACAGCGTCTGTTCCAGCGTTTGCCTACTGCACGCGAGGTATATCCGCCAACACCGTGATTCTGCATAACAAGCTCTTTTTTCCAAACAGGAAGCTTATCTCTCTGCTCCTCGGTTAATTTATTGTCTATATCATGATAAATTTCATCGGCTGCTGCAACATAAACCTCAATATCATCCGAATCGTTTTTCTTTGTTTCTTTTTCAACAAAGGAAATGGATTTTTCCTTCGGAGCGCCGCCTCTGTCGCCGATACCATGGAACATATAGGTCCAATCCAGATCATACGCTTCATTCTTTTTGAATTTATCAAGCACAAAATCCCAGTCACGAAGCTTGGTAAAGGTATAATAATAATCATGAGGATTAACACAGGCATAAACATAGTTTCCGTCTACTCCATACCATTTTCCGATATCAAACGGCGTTCCGTAAGCAGAACCCCATGTAAGCTTCTGGGTTGTAAAGCCTTTAAGATTCGCATGCCTTTCTATTGACGGAAGCGCCCAGCCAAAGCCGAAGCAATCCGGAAGATAGATATCAACGCTTCTTTTGCCAAAGGTTTTATCAAAATAGGAATTGCCGAAAAGGATATTTCTGAAAAGTGCTTCCGGAGACGGAATATTGGTATCTCCGTTTTCAAAAGCAGAACCGCAGACATTCCATCTGCCCTCCTTAACATATTCCTTAACCTTTTCAAAAAGCTCCGGATAATACTCCTCCATAAGTTCATAGCGGTAGCTGCCCTCAAAGTTAAACTTATATGTAGGATATTTTTTAAACATTTTAAAATTATCTACAAGCGTATTATAAATATATGTTGAAACGGTTTTTTCAAAATCCCAGCTCCATATTGTATCAAGATGAGCCGTAGCAACAGTATAGATTTTCTTTTTCTGACCCATAGTTTTAATCTCCTTATTTCCAGCCGAAGCTGTAGTTTTTATTATGTTTAATATATTCATCAATAAGCTCTTTTGCAAGAGAATATGAATTTACAAGCGGATGCAGCGTAAGAGCCTGAATGGCTGAAGCTTTGTCCTTTTCTCTGATAGCCTTTGATGCAAGGCGCTCATAAATTTTAACCCGCCTGATGATTTCAAGATTCTGTTCATCCACATCTCCGATTTTATGAGGAACACAGCCATCTGCATTAACATCACAGGTAATTTCAACCACATCATCATTTCGAAGCCCGTTTATGGAGCCGTTATTCGGTATACACATTATCATTGTGCCTGTTGTTCCGCTTTGTGCGGTTTCAATAAATTTCAGTGCAACGCCTGCATAGCCGCCGTCATCCTCCTCATAAATATCAAAATGCCATGGAGTTGTTCGCTTAACGCCGGTTTCACTCGCCATATAGCTGCCCTCACGCATTCCATACCACTTTTCAAAAACCTTAAGGCAGCCCTCAAAATCATTTTCAATATCCATTGCTGAGAGTTCGGCAGTCATATTCTTATTGATATCTCTGATTTGCTCGCCCCGTGTCTGCTTTGCTTTCAGGATATTCTCAACGGCCTGTTCTCTGTAATAAAAATAGTAGAGATATTCATTTAAAACAGCCTTTCGGTCTTTCAAAAGTTCCTTGCTGAAGTAACGCATATCGGTTTTTGTATATGCCTCATCATTTTCTATAAGCTCATCCATAATTTCTTTGCCGCCCAGCGTAATGCTTTTGAAATAGGAAAGATGGTTCAGTCCGTAAACCTCACCGCTGATGTTATTCGGATTTTCATTATATAAAAGAGCAAAGGAACGAAGCATTCCGGACGGAGCATCACAGATACCATAAGTAAAATCATACCCCATATCACGCAGAGTCTGAGAAACAACACCTGCAGGATTGGTAAAGTTAAACACCTTTACATCAGGCTTGGAATACGTTTTGATAAGCTCACAGTATTCTGCAAGAGCAGGTACACTGCGCATAGCAAAGGAAAAACCCGCCGCACCTGTGGTTTCCTGTCCGAGCACACCTTTGTTCAGTGCAATGCGTTCATCCTTGGCACGCATATCATCCTCGCCCACACGGATTGTTGTTATAACGTAGTCCGCATTCCTGACAGCTTCAACAGCATCTGCTGTAATACTGAATTTCATGCCCGGGCACAGAAGCCTTGCTACATGGGCAGCCATTCCGCCGTAAATCCTTAATTTCTGTTCATTATTGTCCATAAAGCAAAGCTCATCTATATGCAGACGCTCTGCTTTCTGTGCAATGCTTTTGGCAAGAAACATGGAGCGTACTCCACCGCCTCCGATTACTGTTATTTTCATAAAAACACCTCTTTAAATATCAATTTAATACCTTAAAACTGCGTCAGCATCTCCGATACCATCATTATGAAGAAGCGGAAGAACGGCTGAGGATATATTTTCAAGCCCTATTGCTTTCAGCTTTTTTGAAAAAGGCTTTAACAACCTATCAAACTTTTTCAACACACTCTCGGCAATTTTATATTCAGGAGAGGATTTTTCAATATTTCCATCTCCCTTATATAAATTTGCAACTGCATCAATTATAAAGGGAACCACCTTTTTATTATAAACAGGTTTGATTTCATCTGATGAAACCTTTGAAGAAAAGCGTACAAATTTATAAACCTTACCAAAGGTTAAACGATTTAAACACTTTGATATTATTTGAAAAATAAATTTATACTTCGCCGTAACCTCTTTTGAAAGGCTCATACCAACTGCAAAATCCATGAAGGCTTCATAATTGTTTTCTGCATTTTCAATTGCATCGGCTATTGAACCTAAAAAAAGCTTTTTTGTATATTCCGTAAGCGTTAATCCATCTGTATCAATGCCTGCAACATGATCAGCAAAAAAGCTTTTCACATCTATTTTTCTTTCATCCGGAATTATTTCAATTTCTCTGTAAACAGGCGGAAAGCCTGTTAAGGCACCCGTTGAAATATCATAAAGCGTATTGCCGCTCGCGGTTGTAACAGATGAGATATTATGAACATGGCTATGCCCCGTTAAAATAAGCGGCAGACCCATATCAGCGAACTGCTTTGCTCTCAGTTCATGTTTATCAAGCATATCATTGGCACCGATTAACCGATATAAAACAGATGGTGCAATTACAGGATGATGCGTCATTGCAACAAGAAACTGACCTTCCCTTTCTGCCCTTTCAACCTGAGCTTTTATCCATTCAAAGCAATCTTCGCTGTAACCGCAATGAGGGTTTCCGTAATCATCATTAAGCGCAAGAAGCCTATAGCCCTCAGATAGCTGAGCAACATAAGACAACGACTCTTCATGAACTGAAATTGCATCATTATAACCAAATTCGCCGTAATAATCCATAAGCTTATCACGCACAAGTCTTGGAACAGGAACAGGCTTATTATTCTGATCTCTGCCGTAAGCGGGCATAAAGCCATCATCATAATCATGCGTGGCGGTAATTACATAAATCATTTTGCCCCTGTTTTTTAGTTCCTTAAGCACATCCCGCATTTCTTCATGAGAAGGAATTTCACCGTTATTTGTTAAATCACCGCTGATGAGAATGATATCAATTTCATCATTTCGGGAAAGCTTATTAAAAGTATCCCTAATGATTTCTTCACTGTATTTCACCAGCAGCTGTCCGCTTTCAGGAGGAAAATCATCAGAATTTCCGGCTATCCAGTTTCTTTTTGAATAGTAATGCGTATCGGTAATTACAGTAAATTTAAGTGGTTTCATATATTGCACCTCTTTAACCTTCTTACCCTTATACAAACATTGTTTACAAAGAATAGTATAGCCGTTTTAAATTAAATTGAAAAGACATATAAACGACAAAAAATACAAATTTATGTCGTTTTAAATAAATTATTCTTGATTAAGCATGCCCCTAATGTTACAATAGACAGCAAAGGGGATTTGTCTATGGATATGACTTTAAATTACAATGAAAACAGAATAAAAATATTCAAGATATTCTCGGGCACTCTGGACGAAATCGTTATGATGCACGCACATACAAAAAACGGCTATGAACTTCATTTTATTGACTACGGAAAAGGCATTCTTGAAACAGAGCACGGGCAATATGAATTAGCAAAAAATTCACTTTATATAACGGGGCCAAATGTGCTTCACAAGCAGATTCCCGACAAAAAAGAGCCTATGCATGAGCTATGCGTTTATTTTAAAATATCAAAATCTAAAAATGAAAGCGGCGCCGTCGGTGACTTTACCTCAAAAAAATTTTGGATAGGAAAAAGCAATAATGAAGTAAGAAAGCTATTTAAGCAAATGGTTACAGAAAGCGAAAAAAACTCCGTCCACAAAAAGGACATCCTTTCCTCGCTTGCAATCAGATTGATTACAGAAATCGCAAGGCTCTATTATCCAAACAGCGAAGCTGATTCCGCTCAAACCAACAGTACGGATCTTAACGAAAACCGATCGTGGATACTGGATCAATTATTGCTGGAAGACTGCAGCAAGGTAAAGCTTGCTGATTTTGCAAAAAACATGGGTGTTTCACCACGGCAGGCGGAAAGAATTATTAAGGATTACTACGGCTCATCCTTTAAAAAACTCCGCTATGAAGCAAAAATGGCAATGGCGGCAACTCTTCTTGAAGAGAAAAATATTACGATTGAAGAATGTGCCGTAAAATGCGGCTATACCTGCTCTGCAGCATTCATAACGGCATTTAAGCAAAAATATAATGTAACGCCAAAGAGTTATTGGGAAACCCTGAATGAAAGAAGGAAGACCTAGGGTCCCTGCATAAAGAATACTTCTTTACGTAGGGTGTCCCTAAGTCTTCCTTCTTTATTTATCTGTATTCAAATCTTCAACATAATCAAATGCAAGTTCGCTGCACGAGCGAGGAGTGCAGGTGTAACCCTTATAATCAACATTCTTTGCATGCCTTACGAAGATACCATAGCACGGCAAATCCCAATATCCGCTGTATTTATGGTCTATAAAATAATGATGTGATACTCTTGTAATTTCAGGATAATCACTCATGGATTTTTCGCTAACGGATTTTTTAACAGAAAGATGTTCCTTTGTATCACGATAAGCAACACTGAAGTTTTCAAGCGTTACATTCTGAACATAATATGTTTTTCCGTCAGCCTCACAACCTGTTATGGCAGACGGCATTTCGGCATTTTTTGCCTTCACATTTTTAATTGAAATATCCGATATACCGCCCACATTCTTTTCAACATACCTCAGTCTGTTTCCAAGCCATATAAGAAGCGGCGAGCTGATTCCATCCATTTCTATATCAGATATTTTTACATTTTCAATAAAGCTTCCGTCCGCCGATTCAATCGCAATTCCGCTGTAGCCATAGGTCATACCGTCAGGCATAAAGAAATAACAATTGTCAACCTGAACATTATCAACGCTTTTTGCTGTTTCGGTACCGATTTTAAAACAGTTTGCAAGGCTTGAAACGGTACAGTCTGAAACCGTAACACCATGAATGCCCATATCAATGGGTTTCAGAACAATTGCATCATCGCCCGTTGCAATAAAGCAATGATGAATGCTGATATCATTTCCGCCTAAAATATCAATACCGTCTGTATTGGCAACATGCATATTATTATCTATAACAACATTACCGATATCAACCTGATCGCAGTTATTTATAACAAGCGTCCAAGTTGCACTTTCATTTAATATAATATTATTAATATGCACATCCGTGCAGTTATTCAGCTTGATGATATGATTTCTTTCTGTATCCTTTGCAAAACGGATTCTTTTTCTTGCTTCAATAACCCGGGTATACAGATTGAATTCTTCAAGAGCATAAAGCGGTTCTTCCGTTTCCGCATCTTTCGTATAGGATTCGCCGCTGCCGCAGATGATTCCACCGCCGGTTACGCAAATATTTTTTGCATCATTGGCAGTTACAACCGCTTCGTCAAGCGGATTTGCCGATATTTCATTTTCATCGCAGGCAAGGGAAACAAGCTTTGCCCCCTTAGACACAAACAATGTAACATCGCTTTTAAGTTCAATTGTTGAAACCTTATACTCACCGGCAGGAATCACAACCGTTCCGCCGCCGTTTTGGAACAGCTGATCAATTGCTTCATTAATCAGCCTGCTGTTGTCCTCACCCTTTGCTTCCTTATCAACAGCAGGTGTAACAGCTTTTTCTGTAAAGCTACATTCCTTTACATATTTTTCATAAGGAATATTGGCTATTTTACTGGCGGTTTCATCCGTGGTGTAAAGTGTTTTAACTTTACCTAAATTAGCATTGCTCCTATGTGTTTTTATCTCATAATTAACAAAAAATCCTAAAGGAAAAGCAAGAATAACAAGAAGAATTACTAAAATAATAACCATCATTTTCTTTTTCATTTTTTACCCCTTTTTTTCAATTTCGGCACACTTCGTATTGATTTCAATAATCTGTTTGTAGATATCATCAGCGAATTTCTTTTCTCTTTCATAAGTATAAAGCCCGTTCTGCTCCTGTTCAATATCATAAAGCTGGGTATAGCAGAAGCCAAACATCTTTTTATTTGAAATCAATGCATCAGTAAGCCCGCAGTATCTGTCTGCAAATTCCTGAGGTGTTTTCACATTTTCGCCGTATCCCCATGATTTTATGCTATTGTCGCCTGCCCATTTTATTCCGCCGTATTCACTGACAAATACAGGAAGCTTACCATTATATTTTTGCCTGCCCGGATTATCAACAAGAACATGCTCATAAAGATAATCCTCATCAACGAGCCTGTCAAAATTCTTTTTGAACAAAACGGGGGCATAATTATAATCATGAACATCGTAAATATCCGTTTTCACGTGGAAATTTCCGCTTGTATCAATACAGGGCCTTGTATGATCCACAGCCTTAGTATAATCATAGATTGCAGCCAGAAGCTCGTTTTTCTGCTTTCTGCCCCTGTAATTCCATGTTTCATTAAAAGGGCACCAGCCAATAATGGACGGATGATTGAAATCACGACTAACCGCTTCTGCCCATTCGGAAAGATACGCCGCAAGGGCATCGGACGAGGAATAATCCAGCCCCCAGCTTGCATATTCGCCCCAGACAAGATAGCCCATTTTATCACAATAATACAGATATCTTGGTTCAAAAACCTTTTGATGCGGCCTTGCCCCATTAAATCCAAGAGCCATTGACAGCTCAATATCCTTAAGCAGCTCTGTTTCGTCCTTGGCGGTATAAATTCCATCCTTATAAAAGCCCTGATCCAATACCAATCTTTGGAAAACACTTTTTTCATTGATTAAAAACCTATATCCGTCCAGACGGACATCCCTTAATCCAAAGTAGCTTTTTACTTTATCCTCACCAAAGGTGAATTCCAAATCATACAGTCTGCCGTTTCCGACCTCCCACAAATGCTTTTCACTAAGCGGAATATGAAAGAAGCAATTTGAGTTTGCCTGTTCCTGTTTTATAGTTCCTACTACTTTTCCGTTATAAAGCACATCGCAGGAAAAATCAGCTGTACCGACAAAATCAGCAGAAATCGTAACACTGCAGCCTTTTGCATCGGGATAAAGCTTAAAATCCTTTATGTAATCCTGCGGTGTATATTCAAGGTACACCGTTTGCCATATGCCTGTTGTTCTTGTATAGTCACAGCCGTGGCTCTTTAATTTTTCACTTTGCTTACCGCGGGCAACAAGAGGATTTTTAACATTATCCTCACAGAAGATAAAGATTTCATTTTCTCCGTCTGCCGCCAAATCTGTTATCTCAAACCTAAAAGGGGTATAACCGCCTTTGTGACGCCCCGCAGGCTTCCCGTTAACAAGAACGGTTGTTAAATAATCGGCCGCACCGATATGAAGAAAAACTCTTTTTCCGTTCTTTTTGATATCAACCGTTTTCCTGTACCAGACCAGATTCACAAAACCTGTATTCCCGATTCCCGAAAGCACGCTTTCCACGCAGAACGGTACATTGATTTTATGTGTATAATCATTTTTATAATAATACTTTAAGGCTAAAGCCTCATCCTTTGAAAACCTGAAGCCCCTGATTTTCTTATATCCGAAATCCCATTCACCGTTTAAATTCAGCCAATCCGTTCGTTCAAACTGAGGATTGGGATATTCATTTCTGTAAACCTTCATACAATACTTACCCCTATATCTGCAATTGAGTATAGGGAGAGCAAAAGCCCTCCCTAAATTCTTAAACAGCAACTATATTAACAAGCTTGCCCGGAACATAGATTTCCTTTTTGATTGTTTTACCCTCTATGGCAGCGGCAATCTTTTCATCTGCCTTTGCAAGCGTAAGAACCTCATCCTTCGGCATATCAACAGGTATTGTAATTCTTGAACGAACCTTGCCCATAATCTGAAGAACAATCTCAACACTGTTTTCAACAGTTTTTGCTTCATCATATGCAGGCCATTTTGCTTCGTTAACCATTCCGCCGAAGCCCATAACATCCCACATTTCCTCTGTTACATGAGGAGCAAAAGGATTCAGAAGAATTGTTAAGTCTTTCAGTTCAGCCTTATTTACACTGCCCTTTTCATAAATCTTATTTATAAGAGCCATCATAGCGGCAATTGCAGTATTGCATTTCAGATTATCAATATCTTCCGTAATCTTTTTGATGGTTTTATGCATAAGCGCTTCAAGCTCACTGCTGTACACGTCCCCGTCAACAGCAATTTCCTGAAGATTCCAGAAACGCTCAATAAAACGCTTACAGCCCTTTATGGAATCCGAATTCCAAGGAGCGGCCTTTTCAAAATCGCCGATAAACATTTCATAAAGACGCATTGTGTCAGCACCATACTGATCAACAATTTCATCCGGATTTACAACATTTCCGCGCGATTTACTCATTTTCTCGCCGTTTTCACCGAGAATCATACCGTGAGAGGTACGCTTCTGATAAGGCTCCTTAGTCGGAACAACACCGATATCATAAAGGAATTTATGCCAGAAACGGCTGTAAAGCAGGTGAAGCGTTGTATGCTCCATACCGCCGTTATACCAATCAATCGGAGACCAGTATTCAAGAGCCTCTTTTGATGCAAGAGCATGATCATTATGCGGATCCATATATCTGAGGAAATACCAGGAAGATCCGGCCCACTGAGGCATTGTATCTGTTTCTCTTTTAGCATCTCCGCCGCAGCAGGGGCATTTTGTATTTACCCAATCCGTCATTTTGGCAAGCGGGGATTCGCCTGTATCGGTTGGCTCATAGGAATCAACATTCGGAAGCTCCAAAGGAAGCTGATCTTCGGGAACAGGAACATAACCGCATTTATCACAATGTATAATCGGAATAGGCTCGCCCCAATATCTCTGACGGCTGAATACCCAGTCACGAAGCTTGAAATTAACCTTTTCCTTACCTTTGCCTTCTTTTGTAAGCCATTCAATCATCGCCTTTTTAGCCTCTTCAACAGAAAGACCGTTCAGGAAACCGCTGTTTACAAGTGTACCTGTAGCACAGTCTGTAAAGGCTTCTGCCTGTACATCCTCGCCGCCTGCAACAACCTCAATGATAGGCAGATTGAACTTCTTTGCAAATTCCCAGTCACGGGTATCATGCGCAGGAACTGCCATGATAGCGCCGGTACCGTAAGAGGTTAAAACATAATCTGAAATGAAAATTGGAATTTCGGTATCATTAACAGGATTTATACCCATAACACCATCCAGCTTAACGCCTGTTTTATCCTTATTAAGCTCAGTTCTTTCAAAATCACTTTTATGAGCAGCTTCATTCTGATAAGCACGAACCTCATCAAGATTTTTAATATCGTCTGCCCACTTTTCAATAAGAGGATGCTCGGGGGAAATAACCATATATGTAGCACCGAAAAGAGTGTCACATCTTGTTGTATAAACAGTTAAGGTATCGCCGAGGGTTGTTTTGAAATCAACCTCTGCACCCGTGCTTCTGCCAATCCAATTTCTCTGCTGAACCTTAACTCTGTCTATAAAATCAACATCATCAAGATCCGCTGCAAGACGATCGGCATATTCCGTGATTTTAAGCATCCACTGGCTCTGGTTTTTACGGATAACCTCTGAACCGCAACGTTCGCAGACACCGTTTACAACCTCTTCATTTGCAAGAACACATTTACAGGAGGTGCACCAGTTTACTGCCATTTCCTTTTTATAAGCAAGTCCCTTTTTAAAAAGCTGAAGAAAAATCCACTGTGTCCATTTGTAGTAAGACGGATCGGTTGTGTTGATTTCCCTTGTCCAATCAAACGAAAAGCCCAAAGCCTGAAGCTGAGCCTTGAAGTGGGCAACATTATTCTTTGTTACCTCGGCAGGATGAATATGATTTTTTATGGCGAAGTTCTCAGTCGGAAGACCGAAGGCATCCCAGCCCATGGGATAAAGAACATTATAGCCTTCCAGCCTCTTTTTTCTTGCAACAATATCAAGTGCCGTATACGAACGAGGATGGCCGACATGGAGCCCCTGACCGCTTGGATAAGGAAACTCTACAAGACAATAAAATTTAGGAAGAGAATAATCATCTTTTGCGGCAAAGGTATTTTGGCTGTACCATACATTCTGCCATTTTGTTTCAATCTTTTTAAAATTATAATCCATTGTGTTAATCCTCCAAAAGTTTTTCTGTATCTAATAAATCCCCGTCTTCCCAAAGGTGCTCAAGGTTGAAATACTGCCTTTGCTCTTTATAGAAAACGTGAATAACAACTGACCCGAAATCAAGGCAGATCCAGCCTGACTGCCTGCCCTCTATATGATGCGGCTCTTCGCCTGCTTCGGAAAGCTTAAATTCAATTTCATCCGCAAGTGCTTTAACCTGTGTTGAGGAATCGCCCGTTACAAGAACAAAATAATCAGCAAGAATGGAAATATCTCTTATTCCGATAACCTGAATATCCTGCCCCTTTTTACTGTCTGCCGCCTTAACGGCTGTTTTTGCAATATCAAGTGAATTCATATATTCAAATCCTTTTCTTTAAAATTTTCAAGTATATCATTATAGCATTCAACCGTATCAATATGGATTGCCTTTTCCCGATTTGACAAATCAGATATTGTATATCTTAAAGAATAAAGCATTGCCTTTTCAAGGCTTTCTTCTGCCTTGTTGCGCATAATATCCACATCGGGATAGCATCGGTCTGCCGAAATAAAATCCGCAGTATAAACCACCTTTTCAAGAAGAGCCATTCCCCGGCGCCCCGTTGTATGATAACGGATTGCAGATAAAATATCTTCGTCATCAATACCAAGCACAAGCCTGCAATATGCAGCGCCTGAAACCTGATGATAAACAAGCGGATTGGGAAATTTGATTTCACGTATGCTTTCGCCGTTTTCTGCCATATATTTACGCTGAATATCAATTGTTTCCTCTTTCATTATATCGTGAAGAATTCCTGCTGTATAGGCTTTTTCTTCATCAGCGCCATATTTTTTTGCAAGTGTCCTTGCGCAGTCAGCAACATTCAGTGAATGCCGAAAACGCTTTTCCGAAAGACGCTCTTTTATTATGCTTATAAATTCATCATTATTATTCAATATAAAGCCTCTTATCTTTTATATATTCCGAAACGGCGGCGGGAACAAGAAAAGATATATCCTCGTTCTTTCTTATTCTTTCTCTGACTTCGCTTGAAGATACAACAACAGGAGCAAAATCAGCAAGAAAATAATTTGAATTGCCCCCTAAAAGCTTAGAGGCAAAGGAAATAATCTCTTCGCGCTTATTGTCTGTTCTTGCCGCTGTACAAAGCACTGTCTCGGACAACAAATCATGATACCTGTACCATTTATCAAAGGACAGAAACTGATCCTCTCCTATAATCAGAAAAATTTCATCATCAGGATAGCTTTTTCTCAATTCTATAATTGTATCATAGGTATAGCTTTTTTCCGTCCGTTGAAATTCGATATCCGAAATTTCTGCTTTCTCAATGCCGGAAAATGCAAGTGAAAGCATATGAAGCCGATGTGCACCGTCTGCCAGCCCCAATGCCGTTTTATGGGGAGGGTTTGCCGTCGGCACAATAAGCAGCTTATCCAGCGAAAGGCTTTCCAAATAGCTTTTTGCAAGATTAATATGCCCGTTATGAACAGGATTGAATGCACCGCCGAAGACGCCTATCCTCAACGCCTGCCACCCCTGTCTGCTTTATTATATTTTGCCCACGGATGCTTTTCTTCAAATTCTCTGTTTCTCTGCCGCAGTCCTTTTATTTTAACCTTTTTCTTAACAACTTTTTTGCCGGAAGCCTTAAGGCGTTCCTCTTTCTTGGCATTTACCTTTTCTTTATCTGTCTTTCTGTAAAGAACGATAACACCGCCGATAACCTGAATAACCTCTGCTTCAAGCCTTTCTGCAAGCTTATTTGCAAATTCTCTTGGATTTTCAGGCGCTGTTTCAAGATGAACACGAACCTTTAGAAGCTCACGCACATCAAGTGCATCATCAATCTGAGAAATAAGGTTATCCGATATACCATCCTTGCCGATCTGAAAAATCGGCTCAAGCGGATTTGCTTTTGCACGGAGTGCTGCTCTTTCCTTTGATGTCATATCATTTTCTCCAATTCCTTAGTTAAAAGCCTTAAGGCGTTTCCTCTGTGGCTTATTTTGTCCTTTTCCTCTGCCGAATATCTGCCGAAGGCTTTACCGTTTATTATAAACAGCGGATCATAACCGAAGCCCTCACTGCCGTCTCTTTCAAAACCGATATGTCCGTGACATTCGCCCCTTACGGTGATTTCCCTTCCATCAGGAAAAACGCAGCAGATTGCACATACATAATACGCCGTTCTTTTTTCCATTGGAACACCGCTTAATTCTTCAAGCAGAAGATCATTATTTCTTTCATCATTGCCGTGACCGCCTGAAAATCTTGCAGAGTAAATCCCCGGCGCACCGTCTAAATAATCAACACAAAGTCCGCTGTCGTCGGCAATAGCAGGCATATTCATAACCTCACAGGCGGAAACAGCCTTTATTCTTGCATTTTCTTCAAATGTTGTTCCGTTTTCCTCTACATCCGGAATTTCCCTGCCAAGCATTTTTGCCGTTACAACATGAATACCGAGCGGAGAAAGAATGCGCTGCATTTCTGCAAGCTTTTTCATATTGTTTGTTGCTAAAACAAAGTCCATTTTTTACCTCATAATTCACTTTAAACTATTTTTATTCTTCGCTGTCGAACATACCTGCTGCAAAAGCATCCGCATCAAACGGCTGCAAATCATCAATCTGTTCGCCCACTCCGACAAATTTAACAGGCACATCAAGCTCGTTATTTATCGCAAGCACAACACCGCCTCTTGCCGTTCCGTCAAGCTTGGTTAAAACAATTCCCGTTATACCTGCTGCTTCCTTGAAATCCTTTGCCTGATTAACGGCATTCTGACCCGTTGTTGCATCAAGCACAAGAAGGATCTCCTTCGATGCCTCGGGGAGCTCTCTTTCAATAACACGGCTGATTTTATTCAGCTCGTCCATAAGATTTTTCTTATTATGAAGCCTGCCTGCCGTATCTATAATAATCACATCCGATTTTCTTGCCTTGCCTGCCTGGATTGTATCAAACACAACAGATGCAGGATCCGAACCCTCGGCAGATTTAATAAGGTCTACTTCTGCTCTGTCTGCCCATACCTGAAGCTGCTCAATAGCCGCTGCACGAAAGGTGTCGGCGGCACCGAGAATAACGCTTCTGCCCTGTTCCTTAAGCCTTAAGGCAAGCTTGCCGATTGTTGTTGTTTTACCAACACCGTTTACACCGATAACAAGAATAACAGATGGCTTGGTGCGAAGCTTTAAATAGCTGCCGCCCCAAACGATACCTGAAACAATATCCTTTAAGGTTTCGCGTACCTGCTTAACATCCCTGATTCTGTCATTTTCAATTTTTTCCTTCAGACTTTTTATTACCTTTTCGGCAGTCGGAAATCCGACATCTCCCATAATAAGGATTTCCTCAAGCTCCTCATAAAGCTCATCTGTTATTTCCTCATAGGAATCAACCACATCCTCTATCTGAGCAGTGATGCCCTCTTCCCTTGTTTTTTTCAAGCCTTTTCTGAATTTGTCAAATAATCCCATAATTGCTCCTAAACTAAATTATGTATCTGTTCTGTTTATTCAAGCCCCATTTTTGCGGCAAGTTCGGCACTTTGAAGCTCAAGCAGCTTCGAAACACCCTTTTCCTGCATGGTAACACCATAAAGAACATCTGCCTCTTCCATTGTGCCGCGGCGGTGGGTAATTGAGATAAACTGCGTATCACTGGTCATTTTACGCATATACTTTGCAAATCTTTCAACATTAACATCATCAAGCGCCGCTTCAACCTCGTCATAAATGCAGAACGGAGATGGAGTAACCTTAAGCACACTGAAAAGGAGCGCCATAGCGGCAAGCGATTTTTCTCCGCCCGAAAACAGATTAATATTCTGAACGGATTTTCCGGGTGGCTGAATTTTAATTTCTATCGGGCTTTCAAGGCAGTTGTCCGGCTGTTCAAGAATAATTTCTCCGTTACCGCCGCCAAAGAAATCGGCAAAGCAAACCTTGAATTCCTCATTTATCCTGTTGAACTGCGTCAGGAATTTTTCACTCATGGAAACCGTTAAATCATCAATAATTTTGCCAAGCTCCTGCTTGGATTTTTCAATATCATCAATCTGTTCCTTAAGGAATTCATATCTTTCGGATACTTCCTTATATTCCTCAATTGCCCCAACATTGATTGAGCCAAGCTTTTTAATGGAAAGCTTAATTTCATTAAGACGCCTTTTTGCAGCAGCCATATCCTCAATAATAATATTAAGATTTTCAGCCTCACGCCTTGTTAATTCATACTGCTCAAAAAGCATATCATTAAGTTCATCATACTCCTTGCGCATTGCAATTTTACGCTCATCAAGGCGGACAAGCTCGCTTGAAATATCTCCTCTTTCCTGGGTTTTATTTCTTTCAAGAGCTCTTAATTCATTGGAGCGTTTTTCAAGTTCATTTCTTCTTTCAATCTGATTTGAAACATCGGCATTTGAATTAACTGCCCTTCTGCGGAATTCATCTGCCTCTGCCTTAATCTCATTGATGCCTGCAATCAGATTTTCATTTTTACGTTCAATCTCTGCAATTTCATCCTCAATGGATTTCACACGGCTGCTTTGGGTTGTTTTGCGAAGCTTAAGCTCTTCAACAGCCTGCCTTGCAGCCTCTGCATCTCTGTCAAGGGAAACAATCTGAAGCTTAAGCTCTTCTGTTTTCTGACGAAGTGCTTCCCTTTTGAAGGCAACATCCTCTGCATTATCGGAAACGGCGGAAAGCTGTTTTTCGGCTTCATCAATTTCTGCCTGAACAGAATGAATTTCCCTGTCACCGTCGCTGAAATCTTTTTCAAGAAGCTTTATTCTTTCCTGTGAATTGTTTTTTTCAGAAACAAGAAGACCCAACTGATTTTTAAGAGATGTAATTTTATCAGCAATCAGCTTGTCTTCCCCTTCGGCACGGATAACATCTTCCTTGGCAGTCTGCAATTCCGCCTCGGCAGCCTGAAGCCTTGCGGCGGCATGATTGGCATCCTCAAGTGCCGCCTTGAACTCTGCCGAAATCTGCTCTGCCTCTTTTGAAAGCTTCTTTGCTTCTTCGTTCAATTCTTCAATTGCATTGGCACGGGATAAAATACCTGCACCCTTTGCCGCACTTCCGCCCGACATGGAACCGCCCGGATTCATAACCTGACCGTCAAGCGTAACAATTTTAAATCTGTTATTATACCTTTTTGCGATACCGATTGCACAATCCATATCATCAACTACAACAACACGGGAAAGCAGATTGCTTATAATCTCCTTATATTTACTGTCGCAGCTTACAAGATTTGAGGCTATATCAACAAAGCCAAGATTATCATCAAGGCCGTTTTCATCAAGATGCCTGCCCTTGATATTTGAAACAGGCAGAAAGGTTGCTCTGCCCATACGATTATTTTTAAGATAATAAATTGCTCTTTTGGCATCTGCCTCGGTTGAGGTAACTATATTCTGCATTGCAGCACCGAGAGCAACCTCAATAGCTGTAGAATATTCATTTTCAACCTGAATCAGCTGAGAAAGAGGACCGTGAATTCCGCCGAGTGCCTTTAATTCCGATTGACGCATTACAGCCTTAACTGCACCGGAGTAGCCCTCCATATTCTTTTCTAAATCAGAAAGCATTCTTGCCTTGGACTGCTTTTCGGCAAGAGCTCTGTTTACCTTTTCAAGCTTATCCCGCAGAGCATCAGCCTTTTCGGTTTTATTCTTAACCTTAAGCTGATAACCGCTCATTGCGTTATTATTTTCATTAATGCGTTCCTTTAAGAACTGTACATTTTCATCACTTTCCGCCTTATGAGCCTCTTCGATTTTAAGGTCATTTTCTATTGCAGAAATGCTTTCATCAACGGTTTCTCGGCGTGATTCAATTTCCTCTATACCGGATTTAGCCTTTGAGCATTTCACACGGCAGTCCGTAAGCTTAAACGATAACGCAGTAATTTTTTGATTGAGTTCAACCGTTATTTTGGAAAACGCTTCATTGGAAGAAACAAGCGCTTCCATTTCATTTGTTACACTGCCGAGCTCCTCGTTTTTCTTTTTTGAATTTTCGGAACTTTCACTGATAAACTGTTCTCTTTCGGCAATCTGCGCATCAATCGTAACATTGCCCTCATCGGCAAGTGAAATATCATTTTTCAGTCTTTCAATTGTTTCATTGTTATGATTCAGAGTAGCTTCCAAAACAGAGGCTTCACCGTCCTTGCGAACAGCTTCCTCTTCAAAATTGGCACTGTCTGCTCTGATTTCCTCAATCTCCGTATTGATTTTTGCAACTCCGGAAATAACCTGTTCAATTTCTTCTTCAATTGCCTGAAGCTCGTTGCTGCAAACCTCATAGGATGCATTTGCAGCGTCAATTTTATGCTCCTGCTCACGTAGATCGTTGGTAAATTTATTGATTTTATTAAGCCAAACACCTATTTCAAGAGTTTTTCTTTCTTCGGAAAGCTCTATAAATTTAGCCGCTTTTTCGCTCTGCTCCTTAAGAGGACCAACTCTGTTTTCCAGTTCACCGAGAATATCAAGCAGACGAACAAGATTTTCCTGTGCCTGATCAAGCCTTCTCTGTGCATCTGTTCTTTTATGACGGAAACGGGATATACCTGCTGCTTCTTCAAAAAGCTCTCGCCTGTCCTCATTTTTAGCAGAGATAATGGAATCAATCTTACCCTGACCAACCATGGAATAGCCGTCTGCACCAAGACCTGTATCCATAAAAAGTTCGTGGATATCCTTTCGTCTTACAAGCTCGCCGTCTATCTTATACTCACTTTCACCGCTTCTGTAATATCTTCTCATTACGGTAACAATTTCGCCCTTATCTTTCAAAGTACCGTCACTGTTATCTAATGTAAGCTGAACCTGCGCAAAGCCGAGTGCCTTACGGGACGAGGTACCGCCGAAGATAACATCCTCCATTTTTGAACCGCGAAGAGATTTTGACGAGGTTTCGCCAAGAACCCAGCGCACGGCATCGGAAATATTACTTTTGCCTGAGCCGTTCGGACCTACAACGGCAGTTATGCCTTTGCCGAAATTAAGCTCTGTTTTATCAGGGAAAGATTTAAACCCCTGCATTTCAAGTGTTCTTAATACCATTCTTTAACCTCAATTCATTTGCAGAAAGCGAATTATTGTAAATAATTTTTATATTGTAACCGGCGTTTTCAAGTGCCGTAATATTTGACTTTTTATTACCTTTCAGCTTAGAAACCGTTTTTTCGTTTATATAAGCCGTGTATTCACCCGGCGGATTCTCAAGAATCTGATTTAAAAGAATTCTTGACCAAACCATTTCCCCGAGCGATTCGTGGTATCCTCCGCCAAGCATATTTTTTTTAACATCATCACTGGCATGAAGCCCAAGGCGGATTATTCTAATGCCCTTATCATTAAACATGGGCACTAACTGAGCGCAAAGCGAAACTGTGCTTTCAATAGTTGACGGAGTGTATTTCCCCTCAAGCATAAGCTTTTCAAGATATGTATTCCTCAAAGTAACCGTTGGATAAATTCTGACCGTATCCGGATTTAATTTAATAATTTCCTTTGCCGATTCTAAGTCTGTTTCCGGCGCAGATAAATACAAATCCGTCATCATCTGAAGCCCCAGCTCAAAACCGTATTCCTTAATAAGCCTTGCGGCATTTCTTACATCATCGGCAGTATGCCCTCTTAAGTTAGCGGATAAAACGCTGTCATTCATACTTTGGGCACCAAGCTCAATGGCCGTAACACCGTAAGCCTTTAAAACAGATAATATTTCATCATCAATTGCATCAGGCCTTGTTGAACAACGTATACCTTTTATTTTGCCACTTTCAACATAAGGCTTTGCCGCTTCCAGAAGAGAAAGCATATACGATCTGTCAATTGCAGTAAACGAGCCGCCGAAAAAAGCAATTTCATATTCATAATCCGCTCTTAAAAGGGCTGTTTCAACTGCTGCCTTAACATCATCGGGCGCAGGAGCCGAGCAGCTTCCTGTTATTGTATTCTGATTGCAGAACGAGCATTTCCGGGGGCATCCGATATGGGGCACAAAAACGGAGATATTCCCCTTTTTCATATTCCCATCAACAGCAAGGCTTCCTTGGCTGCCTCCTGCTCTGCCTGCTTTTTGCTTTTTCCGGTTCCTCTGCCTATAACATTGGAATTAAGATGAACCTCTACATCAAATCTTTTATCATGATCCGGTCCGCTTTCCCCTACAATAACATAATTCAGCGTTTCATCGGGATTCTGCTGGATAATTTCCTGAAGCTGTGTTTTATAATCCTTAAAATTAATCTTATGATTTTCAAGAGCAGAATTTAAAAAACGAAGAATATGTGTCTTTGCACATTCCATTCCGCCGTCAAGATAAATTGCGGCAATCAGTGCTTCAAATGCATTTTCAAGAATAGAGGGACGTTCATTTCCGCCTGTGTTCTTTTCCCCTTTTCCTAGAAGAAGATAATCACCAAGGCTTATATCCTTTGCAAACTGAGATAATTCGGCAGTACAGACAAGGCTTGAACGAAGCTTTGACAATTCGCCCTCAGGCATATCGGGAAATTTGCCGTAAAGCAGTTCAGCCGTAACAATAGACAGCACTGCATCACCCAAAAATTCCATACGCTCATTGCACTTTAAACCGTTTCTTACCTCATTCGCATAGCTTGAATGCGTTAATGCCTCAAGCAAAAGCGATTTATCTTTAAACCGGTATTTAATTTTTTCTTCAAAAGCACTTAAATCTTTATTCATTTCCCTTACTGAACGCCTTTTCTATATCATCAATTAAATTATTATCTAAAAACCATACTGCCTGCTTAATTGCATTTTTAAAGGTTTTATCATCCGCAGAGCCATGAGCCTTAATAACAGGCTTTTTGACACCAAGAAGAACAGCTCCGCCGTATTCCTTATAATCAAACTGCTTTTTCATATCGTTAATTCCGCCCATAACACCAAGGGCACACAGCTTTGAAAACAGGTTTTTCCTGAAAATACCTTTAATGCCGTTCATAAGCACCTTAGCAACACCTTCATAGGTTTTAAGGATTAAATTACCTGCAAATCCATCTGCAACCACAACATCTGCATCACCGAAAGGAATCTGCCTGCCTTCAATGTTACCGACAAAATTATAATCTGCATTCTGCATAAGCGCATATGCTTCTTTAACAACAGGTGTGCCTTTGCTTTCCTCGGTGCCGTTATTTGCAAGAGCAACCTTCGGATTTGTTACATGAAGAATGTTTTTCATATAAAGGCTTCCCATTAAGCCGAACTGATACAGGAATTCCGCTCTGCATTCTGCATTTGCGCCGCAGTCCATCAATAAAATCGGATTCTTTGCACTTGGCATAACGGATGCAATACAGGGTCTTTTAACGCCCTTAATTCGCTTTGCAAGAAAGGTGGCACCAACTGTTATCGCACCTGTGCTTCCGGCAGAAACTAGTGCATCTCCCTTTCCGTCTGCAAGCAGCCTGAATGCCACACCAAGGCTTGAATCTGCCTTTTCCTTCAATACTGATTTCGCATCATCGCTCATTGAAATTTCACATTCGGCATCAACAATTTCAGTATTTTTAAGCTTTATATTATTTTTTTCAACACATTCGGTTATTTTATTTTTATTGCCGACAAGAATAATATGAATGTTATATTCATCAACTGCAAGCATTGCACCCTTTATGATTTCCAAAGGGGCATTATCTCCTCCGAAAGCATCAACTATAATTTTCATTTGATTACCTCATCAAGAGCATTCAGTGCTCTTTCTGCAAGCGCAGCATAACGCAGGCGCTTGTCCTTTATTTTAGGCTCTATCGGGGGCAGAATTCCGAAATTTGCCCCCATAGGCTGGAAGTTTTTAATGGTTTCATCGCTTATGTATTCTGAAAGTGCACCAAGCATTGTTGTTTGCGGCAAAACAAGGGATTCCTTGTTTTCGGCAAGCCTTACTGCATTGATTCCTGCAAGAATTCCCGATCCTGCCGATTCCATATAACCCTCAACACCTGTTATCTGACCTGCAAAAAACACAGAAGGATAATTCTTAAGGTTAAAGCTTTTATGGAGCACCCTTGGCGAATCAAGAAATGAATTTCTGTGCATAACACCGTATCTTACAAATTCTGCATTCTGAAGAGCCGGAATCATGGAAAAAACTCTTTTCTGCTCTCCGAACTTAAGATTTGTCTGAAAGCCGACTATATTAAACATTGTGCCCTTTGCATTTTCTCTTCTGAGCTGAACCGCCGCCCACGGACGATGACCTGTTCTTGGATCCGTCAGTCCGACAGGCTTCATCGGTCCGAATCTTGGTGCATCCACTCCCCGCTTTGCAAGCTTTTCAATCGGCATACAACCCTCATAAACATCAAAATCATGAAGCACAGCACCCTCTGCGTTTACAAGCTCGTTTATAAAGCTTTCATACTCCTCCTTGCTGAAAGGGCAGTTGATATAATCATCCTCGCCGCCTCTGCCGTATCGTGAAGCACCGAAGGCGATATTCATATCCACACTTTCTGCAGTTACTATCGGAGCGGCAGCATCATAAAAGGAAAGATAATTACCGCAAAGCTGCTGAACAGACCGGCTCATTCTGCCGTCGGTTAGCGGACCCGTTGCAATAATGGTTATCACGTCATCCGAAATCTCAATCTCCTCAACCTCTTCATAAACAATTTCTATGTTCGGATGCGTTTTGATTTTGTCGGTTATTTTTTGTGAAAAAACATCTCTGTCTACGGCAAGAGCACCGCCTGCCGCAACCGCACATTCACGTGCAATCGGAACCGTCAGTGAACCGAGCCTTGCCATTTCCTCTTTTAAAAGCCCTGCTGCCGAATCAATCCGGCTTGCTTTAAGAGAATTGGAACAAACAAGCTCTGCAAAATTATCTGATTTATGCGCAGGGGATTTTTTATTCGGCTTTTGCTCAAAAAGAGTTACCTTGCAGCCGCTTTCGGCAATCTTCCATGCAGCCTCAACACCTGCAAGCCCTGCACCTATAACATGGAACTTCATTATTCTTCGCCCTTTTTCTTTCTTGGAACAGGCTTTGTAAAGCCGCAGCCCTCTGTATCGGGACAATAAAGCACATTGCCTTTTTTTCTGAACAAGGATTTTCCGCATTTCGGGCAAACCTCATCGCTTGGCAAATCCCATGTCATAAAATTGCAGTTCGGATAATTTGAACAACCATAGAACGATGTTCCCTTTTTTGTTTTCTTTTCAATAACGTCACCGCCGCATTCGGGGCATTTTGCCTTTGTTTTATAAACAAGCGGCTTTGTATTTTTGCATTCGGGATAACCCGGGCATGCAAGGAATTTTCCGAATCTGCCAACCTTAATGACCATATTCCTGCCGCATTTTTCACAGATTTCGTCTGTTTCCTCTTCCTTAAGCTTGATTTTAACACCCTGCATTTCCTTTTTTGCCTGTTCAAGCGGAGCTTCAAAATCATCATAATAAAGGCGGATCATATCAATATAATTTTCCTCGCCGCTGTCAATCTTATCAAGATCATTTTCCATTTTTGAGGTGTATTTCACATTAACAATATTCGGCATTTTATCCTTAAGAAGATTGGTTACAGCCTCGCCAAGCTCTGTAGGCACAAACTGCTTGCCCTCTCTTTTCACATATTCTCTTGATACAATTGTTGAAGTAATCGTTACATAGGTTGACGGTCTGCCCACACCGTTTTCTTCAAGCGCTTTTGTTAAGCTTGCTTCGGTATACCTTGCAGGCGGCTGCGTAAAATGCTGATTGCCGAGAATGGATTTCAGACGAAGCTCATCTCCCTTTGCAAGTTCCGGAAGAGGAGCAGAGGCATCATCCTTGCCCTCATCCTTGGATTCCTCATAAAGAGCAGTAAATCCGTCAAACTTAACTGTATATCCGGAAGCATTAAAAATATAATCTCCTGCTTCAATTTCAACCTTAACCGTTTCCTGAAGGCAGTTTTCCATAAGGGAAGCAATAAAACGCTCCCACACAAGCTTATAGATTTTATACTGGTCTGTTGTTAAAGAACCCTTTACGGAATCCGGCGTAACATTCGGCATAGAAGGACGGATAGCTTCATGACCATCCTGAATATTGCCTTTTGATTTAAAATATCTAGGCGTTTTCGGAAGATACTTTTCACCGTAGGTTTCCAGAATATACTGGTTGCCTGCCGCACGGGCATCTTCGGAAATACGAAGAGAGTCTGTTCTCATATAGGTTATAAGACCAACCGTTCCCATACCTGCAACATCAACACCCTCATAAAGCTCCTGTGCGGCCTTCATGGTTCTTCTTGCCTGAAATGAAAGACGGCGGGAAGCCTCCTGCTGAAGTGTTGAGGTAATGAAAGGAGGCGTAGGACTCTTCTTTCTTGTTCCTTTTTTAACGGATTTCACAATGTAATGTGCATTTTCCAAATCAGAAAGAATCGCATCGCTTTGCTCTTTATTGGTTATTTTAAGCTTTGTGCCATCCTTGCTGTGAATTGCAGCAGCAAAAACCTTTTTGCTCGGGGGATTGGAAAATTTAGCATCTATTGACCAATACTCCTGCGGTACGAACGCACGGATTTCCTCTTCCCTGTCAACAATAAGGCGAAGTGCAACAGACTGAACACGGCCTGCTGAAAGACCTCTTCTGATTTTCTGGCTGATAAACGGAGAAAGCTTATAGCCGATTAATCTGTCTAAAATTCTTCTTGCCTGCTGTGCATCAACAAGATCAATATCAATAGAACGGGGAGCATTCATCCCCTCCGTTACACCATGCTTTGTAATTTCATTGAAGGTAACACGGTTTTTCTCGTTCATATCAAGATCAAGAAGCGTTGCAAGATGCCAGCTTATGGCCTCTCCCTCTCGGTCAGGGTCGGTTGCAAGGTAAACATATTCCGCTTCACCGGCTTTTTTCTGAAGCTCCTTAACAAAATTTTCCTTACCCTTAATAACTGCATACTTCGGTGCAAAGTTATTATCTATTTCAACGGAAAGGCGAGCTGCGGGAAGATCACGGACATGACCCATGGAAGCAACAACCTCATACCCCTTTCCAAGATAACCCTTTATATTTTTTGCCTTTGCAGGCGACTCTACTATAACAAGCTTTGACATATTTTATTTTTATTCCTTTCAGGATAATTTATATCGTTTTCCACTTGCACTTACCGCAAGATCGGCAATTTCAAGTGCCGTTAAAGCGCCCATAACCGTTGATACCGGAAGTGCGCATTTTTCTGTTATAACATCTATATGCTGAAGGCTTTCCGTTAAAGCCTCGTAAACAATTTTATTATTTCCGTTTAAGGAAAGAGATGCCGTTTCACGCCTTTCCCTTTCGTTTCTGCCTTTTTCAAGATTTTCGAAGGACAGCCTGGCGGACTGATTATCTTCAAAATTAGCACCCGTATCAGCAGTTTCACGCATAAGCTTATCAACAGATTTTACCTTTGACAAATCAATATTAAATCTTTCGGCATAGGGATACAGCAAATCGGCCGGCTTTGTTACAACCGAAGCGCCATCCTCAATAAGCTTATTCGTTCCTGCAAATTCAGGAGAAAGAATGGAACAGGGAACCGCATAAACATCTCTGTTTTGCTGAACGGCAAAGCTTGCCGTTATCAGACTGCCGCTTTTAACACCCGCCTCAACAACAAGAAGCCCAAGTGACAAGCCGCTTATAATTCTGTTTCTGAGCGGAAATGTATATTTGGTTGCCCCGGTAAACGGAGGAAACTCGCTTATCAGCGCACCGTTTCGCTTTATGGAATCTCTTAAATTCTTATTGCCCATAAGATAACTTGTACCAAATCCACATCCAAGCACGGATATCGTTTTTCCGCCGCACATTACGGCACCTCTGTGTGCTGCGGAATCCACGCCAAGCGCACCGCCCGAAGCAACAACAGCACCGCATTCAGCAATGCCACGGCTTAAAAGCTCCGTTACCTTAACAGCATACTCACTTGCACGTCTTGTACCAACAATGCTGATAACAACCGAATGATCAATATCAGGCAAATCGCCGTCCACGAACAGAACAGCCGGCGGATTCGGTATTTCTCTGAGCCTATCCGGATAGCGTGTGTCATCATAATCAATGATCTGCCAATGATTCTGCTCGCAGGTGTAAATAATATTCTGAACATCCTCCAGCCCGACTTCTTCAAGCTTATGAATCTGTTTAGGAACAAGTGCAGCACTCATTTTCCATTCAAGAATATTTGCATTATAGAATTCTTTTATACTTTTGAAATCCTCAAGAATTTCTTTGAAGCGTGCGCCCTCGCCAAGAGCCTTCTGAAGCCAAAGCCAGTAAACTGCATTATTACTCATTTATTTTCCGCCTTAAAATTCATCTCAGCATTTCCCACATGGCTATTGCACCGGCCATGGAAGCATTCAGGCTTTCGGCCCTGCCAAGCATATTTATCGTAACAAGCTGATCGGCCGCAGCCTTTACCGGCTCTGATATTCCGTTTCCTTCATTACCGATTATGATAACGGAGGAAGCAGGAAAATCTATCTTTGTGATATCCACGGCATTCTTATCCGGAACAGCAGCATAAAACGAAAATCCGTTTTTCTGTGCACATTCAATATCATAAACAAGGTTGTCACTCAGAATTACAGGAAGCCTTAAAATGCTTCCCATTGAGGCACGAAGCGCTTTTGGATTATAAATATCGCAGCAGTTAAAGCAGATTGCTCCGCTTATGCCGAGTGCCTCAGCGGTTCTTATAATTGCGCCGAGATTTGAGGGATCCTGCAAATGATCAAGAGCAACATATTTTTGATGGATAACAAGCTGATTTTTTCCATCGGGAATATTGCATACACAGAAAACACCCTGCGTACTTTCCGTTTCCGCCAGCTTATCGGCAACCTCTTCCGAAATAAAATATGCACTGTTCGCAATTGTAATCATATCTTCAAACTGCTTTTCATATTTTTCAGCAGCCTTTTCGGTTATCAAAAAAATATCGGGCTGATAAACGGAATTTAAAACATCAAAAGAAAGCCTTGCACCCTCAAGAACAAATTTGCGTTCCTGCACTCTTGCTCTATGTGAGGCTGAAAGCTTCTTTACATATTTTATCAAATCATTGCTTCTGCTTGTAATTTTTTCCATAAAATAAAGCCCTTATATTAAGATATAAATTATAATACATTATATAGAAAAAAAGT
>DESD01000025.1:0-242 GCA_002361935.1 Ruminococcaceae bacterium UBA3323
AAGAGCAATCCCAACTGGGAATATGTTGAGGGTTATGTTGATGAGGGTATTTCGGGTGTATCGACTGCAAAGCGTGAACGATTTAATGAAATGATTGAGGATGGTAAGCTTGGATTGTTCGATTTGGTAATCACCAAAGAGGTATCAAGATTTGCCCGTAACACCCTTGACAGTATCCGATTTACCCGTGAACTGCTGTCAAACGGAGTGGCTGTATATTTTCAAAGTGATAACATCAACAC
>DESD01000025.1:612-1177 GCA_002361935.1 Ruminococcaceae bacterium UBA3323
CACAAAAAAAGACGGCAAGCTGATGATTAACGAGGAGCAAGCCGAATTTATTCGGGAATTATTTGAAATGTATGCCACAGGCAAATTTAGCATGAAGCAGATGGAAAAGCATTTCTATCAAAAAGGCATACGAAACAGCAAGGGCAACAAACTGTCCCATTCTACTATGGGCAACATTATCCGAAACCCCAAATACAAAGGTTATTTTGTGGGCAACAAGGTTGTGATAACAGACCTGTTCACCAAAAAGCAGAAATTTCTGCCTGAAGAAGAATGGGTAATGTACAAAGATGAAACAGGAGAAACCGTGCCTGCCATAGTCAGCGAAGAGCTTTGGGAAAAGGCAAACGAAGTTTTGTATATGCGAAGTCAGGATGTTATCACTGCCCAGCACAAAACAGTTCACCAAAATCTGCTGACAGGCAAACTGATATGTTCGCACTGCGGCAAGCCTTACTATCGAAAAGATGCGGTTGGTAAAAACGGTGAAAAAATGTCCAAATGGGTTTGTTCAGGCAAGATAAAAAACGGTGCTAATAGTTGTCCGTCACACGCAATTTATGAA